>JAEWWQ010000470.1 GCA_023458855.1 Bacillota bacterium | reverse complement strand
ATATAATGCTGCAAGACACATATCCCCCGCAGCCACTCTTTTTGTCTGCTCTTTGAATGGTAACAGCAAATCCTTTTCTAATCCCCAATCAAGAAATGCTCCTATTTTTCCCACTTCAATCACTCTTAATTCTGCCACTTGTCCGAGCGTAAGCTTAGGAATGTTAACTGTTGCAATCATTCTGTCTTTGGAATCTTTGTATACAAAAACAGAAATGGCATCCCCAATATCGGCATTTTCCGGTACCTGTTTCTTGGGAAGCAGCACACTGTCTCCTATATCTTTATTATCTTTATCTGTTAAGTATACACCAAACTCTACTTTTTTTATTATAATTAGTTCCTGGATTATTCCTAATTGAATCATATGTCCTCATCATCTTTCGGTCATTATCAGCTTTCTACGATTATGTTTCTATTCATAAGCATTATACAACAAATCTCAACTTAATTCCACTATTGTATAAACTTCTTTTTCTTTGCTGCATAGGGAAATTGTATATTTATTTTTTTCTTTAGCAACCAACGGTATTAATATGTCTCCGAGCAGGGCTGACTTCTTGTATTCGGCACGCATTTGTCCGATCTGCATGCCCTTTTCCACATAATTCATTGCCATCCTAAGATATTGCCCATTATTTACATGATTATTCGTATCCAGGTGATGTTCCCGTACCACAATCGGCTCTTTTTCCATGTACTGATCCGGCATTGGGATCTTTCTGGGTGCATAATCCATTTCCAGTTGTTCTTCTAATATGTAACCTTCTATCATCTCAGGCAATAATCTTACCGGTTTACCAGCTCTCAGATCCATTAGCGTCCATATAGAATTAGCATAGGCAATTTTCGTTTTCTCTGAGTCCTCCATATAAAAATTACGATTTCCGCTAAATCCCCTGAACGCATATGGGAACGTTGCAATCTTAATCTTTTCTCCAAGTTTCGGATACCTCTCGACTACTATCTGCCATGCCGACAGAACCCATGCCAGATTACGTTGGGCAAGGAAATCAATTCCAAGACCTATGTCTTCGGAATGAAACGTACTGCAATCCTGGAAATAATCCAGTATGGACTGTAAATTAATCTGCCCGCTGCTGTCCACTTCACTATATCGAACTCTACTATCAAAACTGTACATATATTGCCTCTTTTCTGATATTCAAAAAGACTCCCGGTAAACCGAGAGCCTTAGCAGCTGGGCTACCAGGATTCGAACCTGGAGATGACGGAGTCAGAGTCCGTTGCCTTACATTCGCTTTTCCCTGCAAATCCAGCCTTTTTCTCATGTTCAAAAACAAATTGACCTATGAATTGACCTATCACACTCAATTTGTTCATTTTACCAATGATATTCTCTCTGATTCTCCAAGATTGTTTTCCAATTTTGAAGATCTTTTAATATTCTCAACACTACGATATTTTTATTTTCAATATCGATAATGAAAAATATATTATATGTACCAAACGGCTTTAAGCGTATTTCATAACCACGATACTCCAAACTGATTCCTCTATATCCAAAAGGAAAGTATTTTAAATCATCCACCTGCTTATCATACGCATTCATAAAATCGCTGGCAGCCTTTCGATTTTTAAATTTTTCAATCATATAGACAGCCAGCTTTGTTACATCTTCCACCGCTTCATTTGTTTCGTATAACTTATATTGCATATGAATTAATCTTCTCCCGGATAAGTTTCATAGCTTCTTCATGAGGCATAATATTTCCCTGTTCCATATCTTCAATTCCTTTATCCAGTTCAATGAATAACTTTTCTTCCTGTTTGTCGTATTTTTCTTTTTCTGTTATCAATGATGCCATGCTATCACCTCTTTATAAATCCATTGCTTTTGTTTACAATTGTATCATATCACATTTTATTTACTTTATCCATCCACTACTTTTCTTTTTTCTGGAAGCGACACTATTTGTTTTACCCCATTTTCCCCTTTTAATTTTTTACGTATCGCAACATAATATCGTTCCGTTGTAGAAACCAAATCACCAATGTAAGCCGCTGATTGAATCATCTAACCCTGCATTTTTAAAGATTGTATGCATACGATGCTCCAAATTTGTTGCTGTGTTAGCTCGTCCTGTTTTGGTTTTTACAATCAAATCGTCTAATTCTGGATTTTCACGTTCTTTTAACAATTTTAAAACATTCATAGCCTGATTTTTCAAATTATCTGTCTCTTGTTTTTTATATTCCTCCCTTTTCTGTCCATTATATACCATTTGATTACTTACGTTATAATAAAGGCAATTACAAATACTATTTGAATAATAACTCCGCCTAACATTCTTAACGCCACAATTTCTATTAGAGCTAAAATAAAGCATCCTACAATTTCTTTTAATATTCCTTTTCCTACACCACCCCAGTAGTAAACAACAAAAATTTTGTGATAAATAAGAAAATTTATAGCAGTCAATATTATTACTGCAATAAACAAAAATAAATGGAATTGATAAATACCACGGTACTTTATTATTCTTGTCTTCTGCACCGTTTGTATCGATCGTCACACATTTATTTCCGCATGCTGGACAAAAAGTACCTTCAAACTCTGTTCCGCACTTTCCACAAAACATTCCGTTTCCTCCTATAATGCAACGATTGTTAGACTAACAATGAGGTGATAACATGACAAGTCGTAGAACAGACGAATATAAAATGATAGGTTTAAATATTTCATACTACAGAAAATTAAAAGGACTAACCCAGCTAGAGCTCTCCGAAAAAATTAATATCAGTCGTACTCATATGAGTAATATCGAAACACCAAATATGCCCACTTCTATTTCTTTGGAAACTCTTTTTGATATCGCGGATGCGTTAGAAATTCCAGCCACCAATTTACTTCACTTTCAAAAATAAAACTCCCCAATTCAGCAATGAATCGAGGAGTTTTTTTATTGTCATCTATTATATAATATATAACTATCAATTTTAAAAAGAACGAATTACACTTGACCTATAAATTGACCTATTTTCTCGTAGCAAATCATTTTTTCTCGGCAAAACCCGTATTTCTTTTTCCCAAGAAATTACAAAAGCCTCAGCAGATACCTTGCTGAGGCTTAATAGCTGGGCTACCAGGATTCGAACCTGGAGATGACGGAGTCAGAGTCCGTTGCCTTACCGTTTGGC
>JAEWWQ010000469.1 GCA_023458855.1 Bacillota bacterium | reverse complement strand
TGTATATGGTAATGCACTCATTCTATATTGATAGTAGTACAATGAAAATTAAATAAAGGAGGTGCTCCTGTATATGGCTGGAATTATTGTTGCTGTCGTAGTAACTCTTGTAATTGGTGTTCCTGTTGGAGCTGCCGTTGGAACTTCTTACAGAAAAAAAATTGTAGAATCCAAAATAGGCAATGCGGAAGACAAGGCCAGAGAGATTATTGATGAAGCTCTTAAAACCGCTGAAACAAAAAAACGTGAGGGTCTGTTAGAGATTAAAGAAGAATCCATTCGTACGAAGAATGAATTGGACAAGGAAATCAAAGAACGCAGAGCCGAAACGCAGCGTTATGAACGACGTATTCAGCAGAAAGAAGAGAACATTGATAAAAAGGCTGATGCAATTGAGAAGAAGGAAGCAAGTCTGATTGCAAAGGAAGAAGAGTTATCTAAGCAGAAAGAGGACATAGCAAGATTAAATGAGCAAAGATTACAGGAACTGGAACGAATCTCTGGATTAACCTCCGAACAGGCAAAAGATTATTTATTGAAAATTGTTGAAGACGAAGTAAAACATGAAAGTGCAATGCTCATCAAAGAGATGGAGAGCAAGGCAAAAGAAGAAGCAGACAAAAAAGCAAAGGAATACGTAGTTACTGCAATCCAAAGATGTGCAGCGGATCATGTATCTGAGACTACGATATCCGTTGTACAGCTTCCGAATGATGAGATGAAAGGTAGAATTATTGGTAGAGAGGGTAGAAATATCAGAACTCTTGAAACCTTGACGGGTGTAGATCTGATTATTGATGATACTCCTGAAGCAGTTATTTTATCTGGATTTGATCCAATCAGACGTGAAGTTGCGAGAATTGCCCTTGAAAAATTAATTGTAGATGGACGTATTCATCCGGCTAGAATTGAAGAAATGGTAGAAAAGGCGCAAAAAGAAGTCGAAGTAATGATTAAAGAGGAAGGTGAAGCCGCAACATTGGAAGTAGGTGTACACGGTATTCATCCTGAATTAATTAGATTACTTGGTAAGATGAAATTTAGAACTAGTTATGGTCAGAATGCATTAAGACATTCTATCGAGGTGGCGCAGCTTTCAGGGTTGTTGGCATCAGAGATGGGATTAGATGTAAGAATGGCGAAACGAGCAGGCTTACTTCATGATATAGGGAAAGCCGTAGACCACGAAATGGAGGGCTCACATATTCAATTAGGTGTTGAATTATGTAGAAAATATAAAGAATCACCGATTGTAATTAATGCAGTAGAGTCTCATCATGGAGACGTAGAACCGCAATCTCTGATCGCATGCATTGTACAAGCAGCTGATACTATTTCAGCAGCAAGGCCAGGTGCGCGAAGAGAGACTTTGGAAACATATACTAGTAGACTAAGACAATTAGAAGATATAACCAACAATTTCAAAGGTGTTGACAAATCATTTGCTATTCAGGCAGGTAGAGAGATTCGTGTTATGGTAGTTCCAGATCAAATCAGCGATTCTGATATGATATTATTAGCTCGTGATATTTCGAAACAAATTGAGTCAGAGCTAGAATATCCTGGTCAAATCAAAGTTAATGTTATTAGAGAAAGCAGAGTCATTGATTATGCAAAATAATTTTAACAGGATTAATTAGATTTATGATTATGTAGTCAAACCATTGTAAATATTATTTACAATGGTTTGACTATTTTTTTATAATATGACTTGTATATAAAAAAGAAATGTAGTAAAATAAGCAAAGCGTATGTTCGTAGATACACAAATGTGCGCAGTGGACGGACAAACATACAAAGAGGAACGTGAATCTGATGTAAATGCAGATTCATAAGTTATGAAAAAATAATTCCGAGAAAAGTTTCGAAAACAATACTTGGGATAATCAGGATGGTGAAAGCATGAAATCTTACAAAGAATTAAGCAGAGAAGAACTGGTAGTATTAAAGAAGGAACTGGAAAAGCAATATGAAGATGTTAAGAAAAAAGGTCTGACTCTGGATATGTCCCGGGGAAAACCATCGGCAGCCCAACTAGATATGGGCATGGATTATATGGATATTGTAAATGCATCTTCAAATGTAAAGACAGAAGCAGGTATTGACTGTAGAAATTATGGGTTGCTGGATGGTATTCCCGAAGCGAAGAAATTAATGGCAGATATTATGGAGGTATTACCGGAAAATGTTGTTATTTGTGGTAATGCAAGTTTGAATATTATGTATGATACAGTTTCACGCTCCATGACCCATGGTGTACTTGGCAGCACACCATGGTGTAAATTGGATAAAGTAAAGTTTTTATGTCCAGTTCCCGGATATGACAGACATTTTGCAATTACGGAACATTTTGGCATTGAGATGATCAACATTCCGATGTGCAAGGATGGTCCGGACATGGATATGGTGGAAAAATTAGTATCAGAAGATGCAGCGATTAAAGGCATCTGGTGTGTACCTAAGTACTCGAATCCACAAGGAATCTCTTACTCGGATGAGACGGTGAGACGTTTTGCAGCGTTACGCCCGGCAGCTGAAGACTTTAGAATCTTTTGGGATAATGCTTATATTATTCATCATTTATATGAAGATAGACAGGATCAGATACTTGAAATCCTCAGTGCATGCGAAAAAGCAGGGAATCCGGATATGGTATATGAATTTTGCTCAACATCGAAGGTGATTTTTGCAGGCGGTGGAATTAGTGCAATTGCGTCCTCAAAGGCCAATTTAGCAGAAATGAAAAAATCCATGACAATTCAGACTATCGGATATGATAAAATTAATCAATTAAGGCATGTACGTTATTTTAAAGACCGTGCAGGTGTGATGACGCATATGAAAAAACATGCGGAATTTTTGAGACCAAAATTTGAAGCAGTATTATCTGTTTTGGAACAGGAATTGCAGGGACTTGAAATCGGTAAGTGGGATAAGCCAAACGGTGGATATTTTATCTCATTTGATGCAATGGAGGGCTGTGCAAAAGCAGTTGTTGCGAAGTGCAAAGAAGCGGGAGTGGTATTAACCA
>JAEWWQ010000468.1 GCA_023458855.1 Bacillota bacterium | reverse complement strand
TCTACGTAAAACTGGAAGAGCGGAAAATTACACATGAAGAACATAAGCAGATTCTTGAACGACTGAAAGCAAATGACGGAGAAGGACTACGAGAAGCAGTACTTGCCCATATTACATGTGCAAGAGCAAGGATGGGCATGAAATCCAAGCCGGTTCATTGACTTCCCGGTAAATTACTGATAGAATAGGCGCTAAAGCACTGCTTATTCACCATATTCCAGGATGGGGAGAGGCAGGCAGACATGAGCGGGGTAAAGGGAAAAGATGATAAAGAAAATGATTCAAAAGTGGAATAGTATGAGTTTGATTTTAAGGATTCTGGTTGGGCTGGCAGTAGGTGTTATATTAGGAATTACACTGCCTGGAGTAACGGGAATCGGATTTTTAGGAAAGTTGTTTGTTGGTGCATTAAAGTCAATTGCTCCAATCCTTGTGTTTGTTTTGGTAATGAGTTCACTGGCACAGGCAAAAGAAAAGATTGGTAAGAAATTTACCACCGTCATTATGCTGTATATAATGAGTACCCTGATGGCATCCTTGATTGCAGTTATTGCCAGTTTTTTATTCCCGGTAACATTAAAACTGACAGATGCCGTAAGCGAAGCCGCACCGGGCGGTATTGTTGAAGTATTGGAAACGCTGCTTACTAATATAGTATCGAATCCGGTCAGTGCATTGATAAATGCAAATTATATTGGTATTTTGGCGTGGGCAGTAATATTTGGAATTGCTTTAAGAAAATCGTCTGAACATACGAAACAAGTATTGAGTGATATATCAGATGCTGTTTCTCAGGGAGTGCGCTGGATAATTAATCTTGCACCGCTTGGTATTCTTGGTCTTGTTTTTGATGCAGTATCTACAAATGGACTTAATATTTTTACAACATACGGAAAACTGTTACTGTTATTAGTGGGTTGTATGCTTGCAGTTGCATTAATTGCTGATCCGCTTCTTGCAGCATTTTGTCTGCGCAGGAATCCATACCCGCTGGTTTTCAGATGTCTCAGGGAAAGCGGTATTACAGCTTTCTTTACGCGTAGTTCTGCAGCGAACATTCCTATTAACATGACACTTTGTGAAAAACTTGGTCTGGATAAAGATATGTATTCTGTCTCTATACCTTTGGGTGCCACAATCAATATGGATGGTGCAGCGATAACCATTGCAGTTATGACGCTGGCAGCTGCCCGTACGATGCATATTCCTGTCGATATTCCCACGGCTGTTATTCTTTGTGTTCTTTCAACAGTGGCAGCGTGTGGTGCCTCAGGTGTTGCGGGAGGATCTTTACTATTGATCCCTTTGGCCTGTTCTTTATTTGGTATCTCGAACGATATTGCGATGCAGGTAGTAGGGGTTGGTTTTATCATTGGTGTGGTTCAGGATTCCTTTGAGACGGCGATCAACTCCTCGGGAGATGTGCTGTTTGCAGCAACAGCAGAATTTCGGGATTGGATAAAAGAAGGAAAAGAAGTTAAGTTTTAATATACGATATATGATTTATGAAGAAAGCCGGCGGGATTACCAACATAATCCAGCCGGCTTTTTCATAAAAGCTTTTTACCTTTCTTGCAGTTGATAAATGTGATATGATATTCGGGTGAAAGGAATGGAAAATACAATATTGAGAATAGAATAAGGAGGGGGAATCATGTCTGTAAAAATATTTACGATGGCACATAAGAAGTTTGAGCCACCTAAGGATAGTATGTATGTGCCATTACATGTCGGAAAAGCGGCGGGAACAGACCTTGGATTCTTAGGAGATGATACAGGAGACAATATATCACATCTGAATCGTTATTACAGTGAATTAACAGGGGTATACTGGATATGGAAAAATTATACACAATCTGATTATGTTGGTGTATGCCATTACAGACGTTATCTTGTAAATGAGAATGACCGGGCGTTTACAGAGAGAGAATATCTGGATATCCTGAAAAAATACGATATTATAACCACAAAAAGACTTAAATTAAATTGCGATTATTATGACGGATATGCCGCCAACCATCATATAAAAGATCTGATGGCAACAGGAGAAGTAATCAAAGAGAGATATCCGGAGTACTATGAAGTATACGATAAGACAGTTCATTCAAATGAAACTTATTTTGGGAATATTTGTGTGACTTCTAAAGCACTTTTTGATGAATATGCTTCCTGGCTGTTTGGTATATTTTTTGAAGTGCAGAAGAGAATAGACATTGATTCCTATGATGATTATCACAAGAGGGTATTCGGCTTCATCTCGGAGATTTTGTTATTGGTATGGGTAAAAGCAAAAAAGCTGCGCCCATATGAATGCAAAGTGGGAATGCTTTGTGAGAAAATCGAGACGATGGAAATGAAAAGTGCTCTCGCAGTCTATTTCCAGGAAAAGGATATACAGGGTGCCAAAACTTATTTTAGTGAGTCATTAAAGAAGAGACCTGATGTACTGATGGAGGCTTCTGATATTAATGGAGAGCTGAAACTGGCCATGCAGGTGATTGCCACAAGTGACATGGAATATGCGCAGATGAAAACAAGTGTACTGGATCAGATCAATGAGTTCGCAATATTGATGCTGTATTTTAGAAACCTGAATGATATTGTGGAGCGTTATAAATTCAAAAAGGCATCTGCTGCAGATGCGCGATATCTTCTGGAGCATAAGATGTCTGCAATCGCAATCGAAATAGCAACCATGATATTCTGTACAAGTGAATCGGAAATTATAGATACAATGCTCCGTATTGCAAGGGACCTGGCCGGGACAGACAGAGCCAGGGAAATTTGCGCGCGATGCCACAAACATACGGTGGATGAGAAAGAGTTGCAGAAGATTAATTTCGTTGCGTTTTGTAAATAGAACCATTATAATTAGAAAGATGCAGATATAACAAAAAGAATGGTGGAACTAACATAAAGCAATTGTTTTCACTTAGAATTATAGTTAAACTAGGAGGGAAATAAGAAGTGGAAAGACCAGTATTAGTGATTTTAGCAGCCGGAATGGGAAGCCGGTACGGCGGATTGAAACAAATTGATCCGGTAGACGAACAAGGCAACAAAATTATTGATTTTTCAATTTATGATGCGATGAGAGCCGGTTTCAAAAAAGTCATTTTTATTATTAAGAAAGAAAATGAGCAGGATTTCAGAACCTGTATTGGTGATGCAGTCAGTAACTATATGGAAGTGGAGTATGTATTTCAGGATCTTACAAAGGTACCGGGTAATTTTACGATTCCGGAGGGCAGAATAAAGCCATGGGGAACTGCCCATGCGATTCTCTGCTGTAAGGATGTGATAAAAGAACCATTTGCGGTTATTAATGCAGATGATTATTATGGAAAGAGTGCTTTTCAGACATTATATGATTTCTTAACGACTCATCAGGATGACGAAAAGTATCGTTACGCGATGGTAGGTTACGAACTTGGAAATACATTGACGGAAAATGGATCGGTTGCCAGAGGCTGTTGCGTGACGGATAAAGAAGGATATCTTGTCACAATCGCTGAGAGAACCCAGATTGAAAAGAGGGGGGACGGAGCTGCTTATTCAGAAGATGGTATAAACTTTATACCAATCCCGATGGATACGCCGGTTTCCATGAATATGTGGGGCTTCACACCAAGTATTTTAGGAGAACTGGAAACAGCAGTAAATAGGTTTTTCCATACGGAGGTTGAGAAGAATCCATTGAAATCGGAATGCTTCCTGCCGATAGAAGTAGATAAACTGCTAAAAGAAGGAAAAGCTACGGTTAAAGTTCTATCTTCTAAAGATAAATGGTTTGGCGTTACCTATAAAGAGGATAAACCTTTTGTAGTGGAATCAATCAAGAAGTTAAAAGCAGAAGGTGTTTATCCTGAAAAACTGTGGTAGCAGATTAAAAATAGCTGTTACACAGTCAGCATTAGTTCAGAGGAGGAATCGTAATGGCAATTTTAGTAACAGGTGGTGCTGGTTATATCGGAAGCCACACAGTAGTAGAATTACAAAATGCAGGGTATGAAGTTGTAGTTGTGGATAACCTTTCTAATTCATCTGAGAAGTCACTGGAGAGAGTAAAAGCGATTACAGGAAAAGAAGTGAAGTTCTATAAAGTGGATGTACTGGACAGAGACGCACTGGAAGAAGTATTTGAAAAAGAATCCATTGATTCCTGTATCAATTTTGCAGGATTAAAAGCAGTCGGAGAGTCTGTGGCAAAGCCTTGGGAATATTATTATAATAATATTGCAGGTACCTTAATTCTGGTAGATGTGATGAGAAAACATGGTGTTAAGAATATTATTTTTTCATCATCAGCAACTGTATATGGGAATCCGGCATTTATTCCGATTACGGAAGAATGTCCAAAGGGTCAGATTACAAATCCTTACGGGCAGACAAAAAACATGTTGGAGCAGATTTTGACAGATATGCAGAAGGCTGATCCGGAGTGGAATATTATCTTACTTCGTTATTTTAATCCGATTGGTGCACATAAAAGTGGTACGATCGGTGAGAATCCAAATGGTATTCCGAATAACCTGATGCCATATATTACGCAAGTTGCAGTTGGTAAACTGAAATGTCTGGGAGTATTCGGAGACGACTATGATACGCCGGACGGAACGGGCGTAAGAGATTATATTCATGTGGTAGATCTCGCAATTGGTCATGTAAAAGCGTTAGCTAAGTTTAAAGAGAATTGTGGACTTACGATATACAATCTTGGCACAGGACACGGTTACAGTGTACTTGATATTGTAAAGAATTTTGAAGAGGCCTCAGGAGTAAAGATTCCTTATGAGATAAAACCAAGGCGTGCAGGCGATATTGCTACCTGTTATTCAGATGCGACAAAGGCTAAAGAGGAGCTTGGCTGGGTAGCGGAGAGAGGCATTAAAGAGATGTGTGAAGATTCCTGGAGATGGCAGTCAAATAATCCGAACGGATATGATGATTAATCTATATAAAGGATTTAATTGTCAAAAGCTTGCCTATATATTTGATTTGTCAATTTGCACAATTTTTGTTTGCACATAACAAAAGGATGGTATGCGGGAAGAAAGTTCCGGCATACCATCCTTTTTTGCTATGTTGTCAGCTACATTGTAATGACGTATTGATACATGAATATGAAGTGACAGATGCTCCCGCCCATTACAAATAAATGAAATACTTCATGCGATCCAAAGTATGCGTGTCTGGAATTAAAGATTGGAAGTTTTAGCGCATAGATGACACCGCCAATTGTATAAATAATTCCACCCGCTAACAGCCAGATAAAAGCAGCTCTTGGTAATGTGTGCAACAAACGTCCGAATACAAAGACACATACCCATCCCATGGCGATATAGATAATGGAAGAAAACCACTTTGGACAGGTAATCCAGATAGCTTTAATCGTCATGCCTGCAATTGCAATGCCCCATACAACAGCAAGCATGGTATATCCCAAACTGCCGCCTAAGACTATCATACAGACAGGGGTATAGGAACCAGCTATCAGTATAAAGATCATCATATGATCGATCTTTCGAAATATTTTCAGTATTTTACCGGAGACATTGACACTGTGGTACATAGCACTTGCTCCATATAATAGGATCATACTTAGAATAAAAATTGCCATGGCCACCATAGTAGTATGGTTCATTGTGCGGGCAGCCTTCACCAGCAATGGAGTTGAAGCGATCAAAGCAAGCATCATTCCAATAAAATGAGTAATTGCGCTGCCAGGTTCCCTGATTGTTATTTGCATAATAGACTCCTCCTTACCTTTTAAACAATAAATCTCACATCATGTAGAAAATGATAATATAACATGTAGTATTAAAAACTACGTTATAATAATATTAATACTTATTATATAATATGTCAATTACTTTTATACACATTATGATTAGACAATATGAAGTGACCTCACATTGTCTAATCATATTATGGAACAAAAAAAGTCATTGAAGGGTCAATCCTCTTCAATGACTTGTATTTCCAAATAATCAAAATCAATTTCTTCAACAAAGTTATCTTTTGTAAAGCGAGCTTTACTATGTTGTTTGAATTCCCGGATCGTGGCATCTAACCAGATGGGTTTACCAAGGTCAAATTCAGAACAAATAGTGTCAAGTGCATAAAAAACCTTATGTGTTCTGGAATCATTATCATCATTACAGATAACAGTATCCTTCAGAAGATGGTTATCCTTGAATTCTTTTGCCCATAATCGAAACATTATCTTCTATTTTCCTCTCTCCTAATTAGAATAATTATGTACCTAATGTACTATAGATAGAAAAAAGAATCAACAAAATTTTTTGTGAAAAATCTATTAAAAAATTAACGTAAATTGTACAATATTTGATAAATATGATATACTACATAAGGATAAAACAGAGTTCGTATCACGATATAAGATATTTTATACCCGGCTCCATCGATGCATGCACTGAAAGGAATAAGGCGACAGAAATTATGGAATTTGAACCAAGACAAGGCACAGAGGTAGACAGCTGGAAAGAAGTTACATTAATTTATAATTCAGCTTTGAAAGAGATTGGGACCAAGCTTGAAATCTTAAATGACGAATTTCAACATGTACATAGATACAACCCAATTGAACATATTAAATCGCGTTTGAAAACGCCGGAAAGTATTGTAAAAAAATTAAAAAAGAATGGGTATGAATCTACAATATCCAATATGGTAAAATATGTAAATGATATTGCAGGAATTCGTGTAATCTGTTCTTTCACATCGGATATTTACAGAATTGCGGAGATGATAGCGAAGCAGGACGATATTAAAGTTATTTCCATTAAGGATTATATTGAAAATCCAAAGGCGAGTGGCTATAAAAGCTATCATATGTTAGTGACTGTACCTATTTTTTTATCAGACCGTATTGTAGACGCAAAGGTAGAGGTACAGATCAGAACGGTAGCAATGGATTTTTGGGCAAGTCTTGAACATAAGATTCATTACAAATTTGAAGGAAATGCACCACAGGAAATCAAGGAAGAACTGATCGAATGTGCAAAGATGGTATCTGAATTAGATGCCAGAATGCTATCGTTAAATGAGAGGATTAAGAGCATTGCAGATGGTGATACTTTACAATCGAACGAATAGAAACACGCTTTGCGAGTTTCTATTGTTATCGCGGTATTCGTCAAATGCTTCTGCTGGCAGAGCATTTTCCTCATTACTCGCGTAAACAAGATGAATCGGCAAGCTGATTCACTTGTCATGAATTAGAAAAGGGCCGCAATACTCATGGCATTGCGGCCCTTTGGATATTAATTATTCAGCTGTAGCAGTAGCTTCTTCTGTAGTAGCTTCTTCTGTAGTAGTAGCTTCTTCTGTAGTAGCAATTTCAGTAGTAGCTTCTTCTGTAGTAGCAACTTCTGTAGTAGCAACTTCTGTAGTAGCTTCTTCTGTAGTAGCAACTTCTTCAGATACAACTGCTTCTGTAGCAGCTTCTGTTGTAGCTACTTCTTCTGTTGTGCTAGCACCACATCCAACTAATAACATTGCACATGTTGCAACTGATAACATCATCATTACTAAATTTTTCTTCATAATTATTTCCTCCTTAGGGTAATCCCTCGTCAGCTATTTATTTTTTTATTTGTTATGTTCTGCTGACAAGAGTTAATCTTAAAGTATAAATGTGTACAAAGTGTGAACAAAATATGAATATTTGATTAATATTGTAAACAGAAAATATGCACAAAGGGAAAAATATGAATAAAAAATGAACAGATAAAAACAGAAAAGCTCATAAATGAGGAGTGCCCAGACACCTTACGGTACCCGGGCTATTATGAAAAAATTTATCTATTATCTTTGTTAAATACATCCAACTGATAGGTTCTTCGTTTGATGTACTCTTAGTATAGCAATTAATTATGAATAAAATATGAACGAGGTGTGAAGATACCGTTAATTATTACAAAACGGAAGAAAGGCAAAAAACAAAATCATACACATTGCACAAAAAGGAAAAAACAAGAGTATAAAATGTAAATGAAATACAAATGAAAATACGTGCCCGATTGTTGTAAATAAATTAAAAAAATGATAAACTATCGATAATTAAGTGAAAAATAATATTGAAATAAAGGATATAAGGATACTGATAATTGAAATCGATAGATTAAAAGAAAGCGGTATGTGAGTATGGTTGGAGGAAAGATCATGGATAACTTTATGGATAAGTTGGCACAGAAGTGGAATGCAAGTGAATTAATTAAAGCCAATTCAGCAGCAGAAGCTATGGAGCTCCGGAGGCTGCAGGAACAGATTGCAGAATATGAAGCAATTTTACAGGAAATGAGAAAGCTGAACCTGAAGAACGCAGAATTGACAGAGAGTTCCCGGGAATTAGTGAATCATGGTGTGGGTGAAATTAAAAAATTATTAGAAGATAGAAAAAAAGATACTAATATAGAAGAAACACTGACACAAATGGCGGAACAACTACAGCAGCTTCACTCGTTGTTAGGCGATGGGGGTGAACAGAAGGGAGTTGCGGACATCATTGCAGACAGGACAGAAGATTTTGTTCATAAAGAAAATATCAAGGTATATCGTAATGTACAGGCAGTCATAATGGACAATCTGAAGTTACAGACAGACGAACTGAAACAGGAGCATGAGAAACTTTCCAAACAGGTAAAAGGTGTTAAGCCATTACTAATTGTGGGAATTGTATTATTACTGGGGAATATTGTACTTGGGGCAATACAAATGTTAGGTATTTTCTGATTTGGGAAAAGCAGAAATGCAATTTATGTCAGGAGGGACTAACGTGTCAAAACAATCTTGGAGACCTGGAAATATGTTGTACCCCGTTCCGGCAGTCATGGTCAGCTGCGGAAGGGAAAATGAAAAGCCAAATATTATTACACTTGCATGGGCAGGAACCATTTGTTCAACGCCAGCGATGGTATCCATATCAATAAGGCCAACTCGATACTCTTATCAGATTATTAAGGAAACAGGGGAATTTGTTATTAATCTGGTTACCAGGGAACTTGCATTTGCAGCAGATTATTGTGGTGTAAAATCTGGCAGGGAGATTGACAAGTTCAGAGAAGCGCATCTGACACCATCAGAATCAAGCGTCGTAAAAGTACCAGGTATTGAGGAAAGTCCGGTCAATATTGAGTGTAAAGTGGTGGATATCAGACCGCTTGGCACGCACGATATGTTTATAGCAGAAGTTGTCGGTGTGAATGTAGACGAAAAATATATTGATGAAACAGATAAATTTAATTTGAATAACGCGGGATTGGTTGCCTATTCCCATGGAGCATATTTTGAACTGGGGAAGAAGATAGGAAAATTTGGATATTCTGTACAAAAGAAACAGAAGAAACCGGTTTCAAAAAGGTATAAGAAATAATTGCGAAATTACTTGACGAAAAGTAAGTTTCCAAGTATG
>JAEWWQ010000467.1 GCA_023458855.1 Bacillota bacterium | reverse complement strand
TTGTTATATGAGCTAGACAGAATGCGGTATAACAAAATGTTATTGGAAGGTACTTTAATTGATACCGCTATTCTAAAAAACGAAATTGGTTATGAGCTGCTAGATAGAAGAACAAAGCATTATTTAGAACAGTTAAAAGTAGAGCAACAACATTCCAGTATTGCAATGTGGAAATGCAGAGTAGCAGCACAGTTAACCGCCGAAGAAGAGATTTATGCATCTGCTGAATTAGCAATCAAACAGCACAAAGCAAACCGATTATTACAGGCAAAATTAAAATTAGAAGGAAGAGAGGAATAGACGATGAGAGATACTATTTCAAATGATATATATTACCTGGGGATTGACCATGGGAATCATCTGATGAAGGGAGCAAATCATATTATGGAGAATGGAGTGGAGGCTTTGGAAACAAAGCCAACCTTCTCCGCCAATACGCTTGTATATGACGGACATTTCTATAAAATTGGTGAAAGCCGAATGAATGTAAAGGATAATAAGCTAGATGATGATGCCTATTATCTACTGACATTAGTATTGATGGCAAAAGAAGCCATAACAAGAGAAATTCCTTATGGAGCTCATGTGGTTCTTGGAGTAGGAATGCCGCTAAAGCAATTTGCAACCGTTCGGAAGCAGTTTGTAAAGTATCTTATGCGGGAGAAACAGCCAGTTCATTTTCGATATGAAGACCAGGCATTTGAATTTACCATTGATAATGTGATGGCATTTCCTCAGTGTTATGCTGCGGTGGCTGAACAATTATCTAATATGGCAGGGGAGTGCCTGATAGTGGATGTTGGCTCTTGGACAATTGATATTATGTCAGTTCGAAACGGAGTTCCTATTGAAAGCAAATGTGAGACATTTACAGAATCCATGATTTCTGTGATTCAGGATATTAAGAGCAGAACCAGTGAGCTCTATGGGAAAGAATTATCGGAAAGTAAGATTACGGAATATATTCATAATTCCAATGTTACTATCCCTGATAAATACAGAAAACTGATGAATGAAGCATTCAAACGATTTGCGGATCGTGTGGAAGGAATTCTAAAAGAGAATGGACATGATACAGAATTCTCAGATGTCATTTATGTAGGTGGCGGTGCAACGATCATGAAGAACTATGGAAAGCAGAGTAATAATATCAGCTATATTGAAGATGTCAGGGCAAATGCAATCGGCTATGAATTACTTGCAAGGAAAATGGGATAGTCGGAGGAAATGTTTATGGCAAAGAAACGAGAAGAACGGCGAGTTTCTGCAAGGTTGTATCTGGATGATCCTTATGACACTGTACTACTGGAAAAAGTGGACAAGATGCTTGCACATAATGAATTCCGCAGTATGAATGATTTGATTCGCCAAGGTCTGAATCTTGCTTACGAAGATTGTTATCATTATGCTTCAAAAAGTAGTGTAGAAACGCTCAAGCTTCAAACAGAATATATTGCAGAGACCATATCAGAAGCAATCCTTAGTAAAATGGAAGCAAGATTGGAAGTTCATGATGCAAAGATACTTGGAGCATTAGCTATACTGGGTCAGGAAGAGTCTGCATCGTTTAAGCAGGCGGTTACCAAGGTTTCAACAGAAACTTCTGAAAGTGGTTCAAACAAAGAAAAGGAAAAGCCAACTGGAGAAATATCACAGCAGGCGATGTCATTTCTTTCGGGATTGAATGCAGATTAATGTTTCAGCGAAGGTGCTAAACTGGTGACAATAGTTTGAAATTGTCATCATATTGGTGCCGCTGAAAAGAAGTCATTTGAATGGGTGGGGACAAACTGGTGCCAATGCAAGAGTAAAGGTTCCAAATTGTCTCCATTATTATGTGAGTGAGCACTGAATCAAAAGATGGGATTTTTCCATCATTTGATGAAGGTCACATCACATGGATAGGCGTTTTGTCGATAGAATATCAATATTATCACAGTTCGAAACGAACTGTTTATATGGGTGCAGGAGCTCCTGCCAAGAAGAAAAAATGTTCACTCACCAGAGTGAATTTTTTTTCGGGGAAAAGTCCGACTTTTCCCGTATCTTGCAGAAAGATTCAACAGCACCACAAGAAGAAAGGAGAAGGAAAATGCAACTTACAAATAAGAAAGAAGCAACAAAGATGTTTACGATGGGAGGGGTTGCCTATGGCAGATGGAAAGAGAAAATATTGCTCCAATAAGAAGGAGCGTAAGGTAACGTTCAAATTATCGGAGAATGATTATTTGAAGTTAATGGAAAATGTGAAAGAAGCTGGATTGGACAAGAGCAAATATTTAAGAGCTCTAGTTCAAAATGGTGGTAAGGTTGATTTCACATTTCCGAAAGACAGAACAAATCTGATTCGACAGATAACAGGAATTGCAACAAATATCAATCAGATTACGAAGGTGGCAAATACGATGTCTTATGTACCATTTCAAGATCTGATAGATATTAAGGAAGCGTTGCTGGAGATACAGCGTTTATTACGGGAGGTGCTCACAGTATGGCAATCACAAAAATCTTGTATATAGATGGTGTGGATCAGGGTAATCCTGCAAAGCATCTGAAGCAGGCACTGAATTATATTCAAAATCCAGATAAGACAGAGGAACGAGTTCTGGTGGGCAGTATTAACTGCCTGCCAGAAACAGCATTTGAACAAATGATGGAGACAAAGCAGATATTTGGTAAGACGGATAAAAGACAGGGGTATCATATCATTATTTCATTTCCACCAGGAGAAGCGACGGAAGAGCAGGCTTTTGAAATTACAAGGCGGTTTGCAGAAGAATTTTTGGGAGAAAAGTATGAAGTGGTTTACTCTGTGCATACAGATAAAGAACATAAGCATGGACATATTGTATGGAACAGCGTCGATATGCAAACAGGCAGAAAGTACGAATACAAGAAGGGTGATTGGAAGTATAAAATACAGCCGATTACCAATAAGCTATGCAAGGAATTTGGACTTTCCATTATGCCTGCGGAATATAGCAAGGAACCTAAGAATCTTCCGAGAAAGGAATGGGAGTTTGAGCAGGCATTTAAAGAAATGATTCTACGAGATGCCAAATTTTGTGCTTCGTATGCAGGAAGTACGGAGCATTTTGAGTTCTTGATGAAGCGTCTGGGGTATGATTTTAAGAAGAATGAATATCTGACTGTAAAGATGCCAGGACGGAGATTATATCACAAGTTAGAGAAGATGGATGAAATGTTTACGCAAGCACAGTTTAGCTATGCCATGAAATACTCTTATAAAATGATTCCCTACTATTATTCCAAGAATCCAATATATTTTAAGCGGTCAAATATGACACCATTCCAGAAGAAGTATTACCGGAAGATCTATCGGCTGCGTATGATTGAACAAAAAAGATTCTATGTAGGCTCTGCTAAATATGCCAAAGATTTGTGTGAACTTCAGCGATTACAAGATGAGTATTTACTTATATGTAAGAATCATATTGAAACTTTTGGAGGCTTATTGGATTATCATGCAAAGCAGGAAGAACGATGGAATGAGATCGAGTCTAGGCAGAAGGAAATATATAAAATGAGATCTGTAAAGAAACGCTCATGTAATTCGGAGGAAGACTGGTCAGAATTTCAGATTTGGAATTTGGGAATTGAGAATGAACTTGATGAGCTGAAACTGGAAAAGAAGGAAGTCAAGTATCAGTTGAAGCTGGTGAAGAATTGTATTTATGAACGACTGGATACAGCAATTGGCGTGATTAATGAGGATGAACCAGTCATTGGAAGCGGTTATATTGATGTACCTGAATTTGAAGAGGTAAAGACGCAAGAGGAAGTAATTGAATCAGATGTTAGAGAGACGGAATATACTGATAAAGCAATAGATTCTACTGAAAATGTTCCTGAGGAAATGGAATTAGAACCTCAGATAGAAGTTATACCTGACGCTTCAGATGTTCCTCTGGTAGATAATTTTACTTCACTAGAACTTACGAATTTGGATTTGAATGAGGATTTATCCATTGGAGATGATTTTGATCTAAAAGCAGATACCAGAGTGGATATGCCTAAAACTTATGCAGAATATAGTCTTTTATCTGTAGAAGAAAAGGTAGAGCTTTTTGCAATAGCAGATCATGCTGATTCATTGGATGTTATGAGGCTGGTAAAGCAGTATTTTCAAGAGATTGGTTATGATTACAGTATTGATGAAGTTATGGAAGAATCCGATGCAATCTATGAGGGAGCAAGACAAATTAGTATAAGTAGAAATGTGGAGCGGATATATAATGCGTTACAGGAAGAAGGTTTATCTTACTGGTATTTGACAGTGTCTGAGAAAGCAAAGCTATTTGAATTCCGGATGGATGATAATCATTATAATCTTGCACTTCATACTGCTGTATTGAAGAAATTAGGTGTTGATATGGACTTTGATGAGCGATATGAGGATTATCAGAATGTTTACGAAGCTGGGCTGGAAATGCAGCAGAAAGATAGGAAGAGAGACAGGGGACGATAAGTTCCTTGTCTTTACGACTATTACCTATTAAATCATATTTAAGAAGTCGAAATTTAGTTGCTAATATGACAATTTAGCGATACAATATTTGTAGTTGTGTGAAAACTGAAAGTTAGACAATTCGGAGGAAAATGTATGTCTG
>JAEWWQ010000466.1 GCA_023458855.1 Bacillota bacterium | reverse complement strand
ATCATTGCTTTTCCAGCTAATGCCGGATCCCAGAAAGAAATCATATCAATTGTGCCGTCTTTTACATATTTTCCGGATACAGACACCAAAGATGTTCCGGCAATTTTTACTTTTCCTGCTAATCCTAATTCTTCTACTGCCAATGCAGCACCGGCTACGTCAGGCATTGCAGAGCCTTGAATTGCAGCAATGTTCGGATTGGCCGTCAGTACCTCTTTTACTTTATCATAGGATTTCGACTGGTCATCTGCAGTCTCAAGTTTGTCACCATACTGCTTCATCTCCGGATATTTTTCTTCCTGTAATTTCTTTGCTGCATCTACCCATTGATTATGGGATTCGCTTGTCAAAGAACCAACTTCAAATATGTACTCGCCTTTACCGCCTGTTGCTTTTCCTAATGCATCCATAAAGTGTTCACCGTACGCTTCATTATTGAATGCTTCAATATCATAGTCCATATTTGTCATTCCGGAAGCTTCATGTGTAATAACAACAATTCCTGCATCCCTTGCCTTTTTCAGCACTGGTTCCAATGCCTCTGTTGAAAATGGAACAACACAGATAGCATCTACACCCTGAGAAATTAAATCTTCAATTGCCTGTGCCTGTAATGCACCATCTCCCTCTGACGGACCTGTATAAAATGCATCAATAGTCGGGTTCTCTTTTGCATACTCATTCACACCCACTTCCATTCTCTGGAACCATGCAATACTCGTGAGTTTTGGAACAACGGCAATCTTATAACTGCCTGTAGCTTCTGCCGTATCTGATGTTGCTTCCGTTCCTGCCTCAGTAGCAGCTTCACTTACTTTATCAGCCGTTGCCGCCTCTTCTGAGCCTGCTGCTGCGTCTGTTGCTGTTCCGACCTTGTCAACACCACAGCCAACCAGCATAGATGCGACCATCGCTACACATAGCAATGAACTTAATAGTTTCTTTTTCATACCCTTTTCCTCCTTATAATTAGAAATATACCCTGACTTGAATTTACTAAACTTAACTAATTTTGGTTTTTACTTCCATTTTATGTTTAGTTCTATGTTTAGTTTTATTAAGTAATCTGAGGATAACACCTTTATAACTAATTGTCAATATCTTTTCGTTATTTTGTACACTGTTTTTCTATATTTTCTATTTCTTTTATGCTATTTATATACCTTTATGTTTCTTGATTATATTTATACCATGCGTTTTTACTTGACTTTTCCATTTTTTACATAAATTATTTTACTAAACATAACTTAATTTATTGCTTTTTTCTTTGTCACGCCGAATGTAGTCACTTTAGTCACATCTTACTTATACATAAAAAACTAAACAGGGATAGTAAAAGCAAATGCCTTTACTATCCCTGTTTGATATACATATTCCACTCCTGCAATTTATCTGTTCTTAAAAATGTCGTATCAACCCTGAAATTTCCCAATAAATTCGCGCACACGCTCATTACCCGAATTAAATATTTCCTCCGGTGTTCCCTGCTCCTGAATCATTCCCTGTTCCATAAAAATGATCCGGTCCGACAGTTCTTTGGCGAACTGCATCTCATGTGTAACAATAATCATAGTCATTTTTTCATTGGCAAGTTCTTTTATGACACGCAATACTTCACCTGTCAATTCCGGATCCAGCGCACTTGTCGGTTCATCGAAATATAAAATTTTAGGTTGCAGTGCAAGTGCTCTTGCAATTGACACTCTTTGCTGCTGACCACCAGACAATTGATAAGGATACGCATCCTTCTTATCTTCAAGTCCCAACTGCTTTAATAGTTTATCAGCTCTGGCTTCCGCTTCCTTTTTCGATATTTTATCTACACTGATGGGTGCATCAATAATATTTTTCAAGACATTATAATGAGGAAACAGGTTAAAATTCTGAAAAACCAATCCAAAATATTTGTGAATCTTTTTAAGTTCCGCCTTAGTTGCATATACGCTGTGGTTGCCTTCTTTACCAGCTTCACTCCATGCAGCTTTTTCCCCAAGATAAATCAGCTCTCCGTCATCCATGGTTTCAAGCATAGTTGCACAGCGTAACAAGGTAGATTTACCCGAACCGGACGGGCCAATTATAGATACCACCTCTCCCTCTTTTACAGTAAGGGAAATATCCTGTAATACGCTCAGACCATCAAATCCTTTTTTCATATGATTAATCTCTAATAAATTCATACTCTTCCCTTACCCTTCTATCTGTAATAGCTCAATTTTTTTTCTGAATATTCCATTCCGGCAGCCACGAGTAAGTTAAATACATAATAAAAAATTGCTGCAACAATAAAAGGTACCATCGTGGTCTGTGAGGCTGCAATTGCTTTTGCCGTCGTAAACATCTCTGAGACTGCTATGACCATGGCAAGAGAAGTATCTTTGACTAAGGTAATTACTTCATTTGTAATAGGAGGCAGGATCCTCTTAATTACCTGTGGGAGAATAATCTTACCAAATGTCTGGGTCTTACTGTACCCCAATACCTTGCAGGCTTCATACTGTCCGACCGGCATAGACTCAATTCCCGAACGGTATATTTCTGCAAAATATGCCGCATAGTTCAATACAAATCCAATAATAACAGCCGTAAAGCGATAGCCCGCACTGATCTTCATCCCAAACAGATAGAACGGTCCAAAATAAACGACCATCAGCTGCAGCATCAATGGCGTTCCCCTCATAATCGAAATGTATACTTTTGTAATTGTTTTTACAATTCCGCTTTTTGACATACGTCCAAAGGATATTATTAATCCTAACGGCAGCGAGAACAACAAGGTCAACAGGAAAATCTCCGTCGACGTGATCATTCCACTTCCTAATTGTCCTAACATCTTACCTATATCCATACTTTTTATATCCTCCATACGTATTAAAAACAACTTGAATCCTATACGTGAAAAGGGGCAATAATGCCTGCCCCTCAAAAATTCCTATTTACCCATGATAACGCAGTCTGTTAATTCCCATTTTTCTGCAATTTTTCCAAATGTTCCATCTTCTGCCATGGCATTCAGCTGTTCTTGAACAGCATCTCTTAATTCTTCATTTCCAAGCAGGAAACCAACAGCATATACTTCTGTTGATAAAGGCTCCTCCAATATAACAAATTCATCCCCACGAGATGAGATCTGATAATTTGCTACACCAATATCCATTGCGACCGCATCTGCTGCACCAGCTTCGAGGTTCATAAATGCTGTATTATATTCAGGCACCTGGATCATTTCCGCAAAGGAACCTGTTAAGTCAGCATTTGTTTCTTCTTCCAGGGCTGCTAACGCTGAGGAATCAGCCTGTACATCAACAATCTTACCAGAAAGATCAGCCAACGTCTTAATGCCTGAATCTGCTGATACTACAAATACCTGGCTGTTATCCACATAAGGATCTGACCATGTATAGTCATCTTCACGTCCATTGTAGGTGAATCCATTCCAGATACAGTCAATAGAACCGGAAGACAATTCCATGTCCTTGGAATCCCAGTCAATCGGTTGCTTTACAAGCTCCCAGCCGAGACGGTCGCATACTTCCTGTGCAAGGTCCAAGTCAAATCCTATATATTCTCCGTTTTCATCCATATAGCCATATGGTGGAAAATTTGCATCAAATCCAACTGTTAACGTCTTCTTATCAGCAAGTGTACCTGTTTCCCCTTCTGCTTCTGCCTGTGTCACTGCTTCTGTTGCAGTTTCTGTTGTTACAGCTTCAGTTGTAGTGGTTTCTGTTGCCGCTGTTTCCGTCTTGCTTCCGCAACCCGCCAAAACAGTCATTGCAACCGCCATTGTGCCTAGTAATGCAAATACTTTTTTCATAATATCCTCCTTTAGTGATTTATCACGCTAAACCATAAATACTTATGAATAGTATCATAGAGGCCTCTTAATGTCAATATTCTGAAACAATTGCCAGTATTTTCTGAGCATATTTGGGATAGGAGGTGACCAAATCTTTCACCTCAGCCTGAGCACTATTGGCGATGTCCTTATTATATTCCATCTGCTTTCGCAATTGTTGTCTTCTCACAATCAGATTATGTCTGATTTCCACCATTTCCTTATTATCCAGTAGTGCATCCGCCTGCCTGATCCAGACACTTGGATCCTTGATATGATATTTACCCAACAGAGATATCAGGCCGTCACTATAGAAATCCAGCTCCTCATTTGCTCTTTCCACTTTGGCCCGTTCTTCTCTTTCCACAATGAACAGATCCCACAACTCTTTTAGACGAGCTGCAGATTGCACACCATATTTCACATACAGATAGTCTAACAGATTGGTATTATTTACATAACGGATCTTTACTTTATTCTGCAATAATATCAGTTTATTGATTCCGTGCTCTACTTTTTTCAATTCCTTTACAGCATCCATATGTTTGATATAAAAAAAAGTAAGTCCGAATGCACCCGCACCAACCGTAAATAAATATCCCAGCTTCACATTCATATCCAGCGACATCTGTAGAATCAACAGAATGATACAGATTGTGAACATTGCAATTATTGTAACCACAGCCATGCCTCTTGTGTTCTCTATCATTACATGCAGCTCATTTTTTCGATAATAATACGCATGCCGCTCGCCCGAAAGACGCATCAGATCGTCTTTTACCAATTCATGATATTCTTCACATTCCTTCAGGCTGACATATCCTTCCGGCATTTCCGTCTGAATCCGCTCCATATGCTTAAAATCCCGGTCCGCCATCCGGGAAGGATTTCTTTGATATCTTTTTTGTTCTCCGATCAGATTTACTACTTTTTCTGCACGTTCTGCAATTAACTGCTTCTCTTCTCTCGGAAGTGCCTCTACCTCTTCCATATCCGTCAGATAAGAAGTAACCATATTGTATTCCGAAGTTAACTCATCCATTTCCCTGGATGCTTCTGCAATCTGTTCAAGGCAGCTGCGCACATATTTTTCACGCTCCGCTTCATCATTGATATTGATGTTCTCCCTTTTCAGAATATCCTCTTCCCAATTCCCTTCCTCTTCATAAAGTTCTTCCTGTTGCATTTTTTTGCGTTTAAAAAGTTTGTTAAACCATCTCATAATAGGTTCCTCTCCCCGTTTACTGCTAACGGCTGTTCAGCATATTCTCTCTGTATTTATCCTTCTGTTGATTCGTAAGCTGCTCTATGGCATCATAATATTCCTTTACGCGCTGATCCTTTCTCCACTCCTGCAATTCATCCAGCATGTGCTTTTCTTCACTTTCCTCCCAAAGGTTATTCAAATTCTCAATTGTTTTTTCCAGCTGCAGGGAAATATCATAGTGGCTTAATTCCTGCGCGACGAAATCGATATAATCCTTGTCCGATAAAAGCATCCTCTTTGCAGCCAGATATGCAAAAAAACGCTCTTCACTTTCTTCTTCTTTAAAAGAACGAAGATAGCTTTCCGCCGCCATATCAAAAATAAATAAATGTGCATAAATAGTGCCAATATTGTACGATATCCTGGCTGCAAGTTTCATATCTTCTTTGCCCAGTTCATTTCTGAGAATCTCATATTCGCGAAGTGCTACCGCATACTTTCCGTTCTTATAATAAAAATCTATCCTGTTCTTCCGCTTCTCCCAATTATTCATATCTGCATTTTCAAGAAGCTGACGGTCAATCTCCTTTATCTCTTCTTCCGTACAATAATTAATTGTTTTCAAAATTGCATTTATAAATACAGTAAGTGATGCCTTTTGTCTGATACAGGACATGAGTTCCTGCCCCAGCTTTGGAAGGCCACACTCCTGTTCTATCCACTCAGAGAGGCGTATATCCATAAAATCTTTATCAATCAGCACAACATTTTCACGGATATAGAAGCACAATTCTTCCACTGAATATAAATTGAGTTCACTTCTGTCTACCCAGTATGGTGTTTTTGCATAAGAGCCGATACACAGAATAAGCTTGCTCACTTTAATTTGTCCCCCTTTCACCTATAACTTAAATTCTTCTGTCCATTCAAGATCTGTTGCTTTGAAAATATCGCCGAATCCCATATCTTTGCAGTAAACATGCAATATATTTTCGGCCCTCAGACTTACTTCCATATGAATGCGTGTTGCGCGCCTCGGTCTCATGGGAATCTCGGATAATACAACATCAGCCACCTTATTTTCGTTTTCATTCAAAGGTGTTATAAATATAGAGATGACATTCCCGCCTTCCAGTAAAAAGTCTACTTCTTTTTTGGCATCATACCAGTTTTCCCCTGCATCTAATAAGGCATAATAGAGTTCTTCTTTATTTTTTTCTACCTTCATCCCGATATTCGATTTTAGTTTTTCTTTTCCTAAAAATACGTATTCTTTGCTTAAAGTACCCGGAGTTACCCTTTCCCTGATTGCATAACAGGCACCTTTGCTATAGAGATTATTCCCTTGAAATACCCTTCTTCCATTACATAGGTATCCTAAAGTCCGTTTACACCATTCCCCCTGAAAATCCTCTCCGATTAAAAATACGGAGCTTACAATACGTTCCTTACATAAATCAACTGCTGCCCTCAGAAATTGCTCATCATTCCGTTCCGCAATCTCCGGATAATCCTTTTCTTCTATATAAGAGACCATAGGAACAGTTCTTCTATTCGTTTCCAGACAATATGTTTTCAAAAATCCATGTGCAAAATCACAAATCCCCACCTGATACTTCCACAGGTCCGGTGACTGGTTCATAATATAATAAAAGGCACTCTCTTCATGACTTTGGAAATGTACGATTTCTTTCCGTATATTAAGTGTCTCCATCACCCGGAGCAGAATTTCAACCATTCTGGCATCCAATTGATCAACGGTTATCATAACAGCCGCAATATTGGAAGAGACATTAACCG
>JAEWWQ010000465.1 GCA_023458855.1 Bacillota bacterium | reverse complement strand
AGATGGATTATCCCATGTATCATTTGGGGCTTTATCAGTCGCCATGGCATTTGGTTTTGCACCACTTGAAGTCTCCATACCGGTTGTGATTCTTGCGGCATTTTTTCTTTTAAGAATATCCCAGAATGGAAAAATAAAAAGTGATGCGGCAATTGCTGTGTTGTCCTCCTCTGCACTGGCCCTGGGTGTTATCGTAACAGCAGTAACGACAGGAATGAATACAGATGTATGCAGTTATATGTTTGGAAGTATACTGGCAATGAGTAAGGCAGATGTAACATTGAGTGTTTTATTATCTGTTATTGTATTGGGATTATTTCTTTTTTGTTATCACAAGATATTTACGGTCACTTTTGACGAAAGTTTTGCAATTGCAACAGGTGTTAATGTTTCCTGTTACAATACGCTGATTGCAATACTGACTGCAATCACAATTGTATTAGGTATGAGAATGATGGGTGCGATGTTAATATCAAGCCTGATTATTTTTCCGGCATTGACCTCCATGAGAATATTAAAAAGTTTTCGAGGGGTTGTAATATGTTCAGGAATTCTATCCGTGATATGCTTTTGCTTAGGGTTAGTAGGGTCTTATCGCTATACGACACCGGCAGGGGCAAGCATTGTTGTTGTGAACTTATGTATTCTGATTTTGATGAGCCTGATAGAAACAATAAAAAAGAAACGGGTAAAGCCTTTCTGTATTATATTCGTTTTATCATTGACAGTTATAATGACAGGATGCAGCAGACAGCAGAGTGCGACTAATAATGCAAAGATGCAGCAGGAATCAAAAACGGAAGAAAGCGTGAATCTGGATCAGCAGGAGGATATGAATGATGGTGCAGGTGCTACAGACAGCAGTACTGAAAACAGCACTGAAGACAGTACTACACGGATGGAGCTTACCTTTGATGATATCAAAGCTGATTATACCTGTGATATTGAAGCAGATAAGAAAACATTTGATAGTGATAATATTGATATTGTGGTAGGTGATAATTATTATGCGACACAGATCAATGACTGGTATATGAATTTTGATCAGTATGACGGAAAGAGTGTTGAGATAGAGGGGTATTATATTGATGAATTTGCTCCTTATCTCTTTATAGGAAGGTACGGTCCGGTATGTCCATATTGTCAGGGCGGATATGTCAGTTTTGAAATATTCACAGAGGAAGATTTATCAAAGTTCCAAAATGCAAAAGACTGGATTAAGGTAAAGGGGATTTTAAGAAGCGATACAGATGATACCGGGAATTTTTGCTATATAGAAGTAATGTCTGTTGAAAAAATGGATGAAGTTGGTGTTGAAACAGTATCGAATTAATAGAGTATTGAAAGCAGAGATTCTCATAGCGGAGTCTCTGCTTTTAACTAGTTTACATTCAAATTCACAATTTGTGGTGTTCTGTTTTTGTAAGTAACATAGCAGGTAAGATTTAATGGATATTCTTTTTCAGTTGCACTTTGTGATACAAAATAACTTAAGGAAACATCGCAGGAATATTCCGTTTCAGAATATTTCATAAAGTCAGAACAGGAAACCGTATCAAATCGGTCAGATGTTTTGGTAATTCCCCAATCGTTATCATAGGTACTGATCGCTTTGTAAAAATCAGTATCCGGATAAAGATAGGCAAGCAGAGGACTCTTATCGGCATATTTGATAGTGGCAAATATCGCATATGCTTTTGAAGCAGCTTCTGAAAAATCAGTAACTTCCTGCTTCACAGTATCATCAGGCAGGAGGAAAGCAGTACATGTAGTATGATCATCATTCCAGACTAATTCACAGGAATTGTTAGAAGAGTCTCTTGCGGTCAATGCAGTTGAAACCAAATAATCCGGAATACTGTAAGTAGTTTTGTAAAAAGGCCCCGTCTCTATTTGATCAAAACAAGATGCTAAGGTTACCTGATCGATTTGATAGGAAACATCAATCGGTCTATCTTGAATCAAGATAGTAGTGCCAGGGTATTGGACCAGTGTATAATAAGAGAGTGGGTATTGTTCCAGAGAAGTAATCTCATATAACGGGAATCCATACTTACTTTTTTCGCCGGTTTTACTGACTGTCAGATCTGCAAATTTCTGATTATCCTTACAGAAGGTGTAGATTATGCTGTTCCCGTCATCTTTAATGGCATTTTCATAGTAATAGAGTTCTTTTGTCTGAATGTTTTTGTTTAAATATGTATGTAACGTAAGGTCATCACATAATGCCGGGGGAAGATTACGGCAATAATTCTTGATTACGGTAGTATCACATTTCTGGTAGGCAGTTAAAATTTTTTCACTTAACATAGTTGGAAGTGCCTGCTGATAGTCAGCAAGATATTGCCAGAAATTAATAAAAAAGATGCAAATCATAATAAGAACAATACCTGTAAAAAGAAATAAATTTTGTGCAAAGTGACTGCGTCTATGTTTATGATGGCGGCGTTTCCGTATCGTGCGATGAGAAGTCTCGGTCATAGGTGCTCCTGTCTGTATTACTTGTGTATATGATTTTATTATTTGGTATTAGTGAACTAAAAATGCGGTAGGAATCTTCCTTGGTCCGATTAAATTAGAGCGGTTATTTAATATCTCTCCATTCAGGATCATCATGGAAGAAGATCCACCGTCGAGATTTCCGGCATTCACAGCACCGTATTCCAGCATGACATCAGCAACATCCTTAAAAGATGCGCCAAGGCTCTGTGCCTGGCGTCCATCAATAACAAGAAGCAGGACAGCACCATCCTGACGCTGTCCGATTGCAGTTCTTGGATTGAGTCCTCCACCGGAGCCTGTGATAGGAACACGTTCTCCATTAATAACAAGTGCAGGCCCAAAGGATACACCTTCCTGCATACCATTATTCAGTGCCTGTGAAGCGGTCATATTACCGACGATCAATTTGTGATCTGCATCAAATCCAATAACCACAGATGCACTGTCAGGAGTTGTATTATAGGTGATAACGCCATTTTGAATGACAATACCAAGAGGCATACCACCCTTCCCGACACCGCCGGGATCATCAAATGCTCCGCCATTGATACCGGCAACAGCACCGTTTTGTGATATCATATCGCTCAGTAATAGTCCTGAAGAACTTTCGCTAAAGTTAGGAACCGTTGCGACATAAAGTCTGGACGGGTCATTAACAATCATCATTTTACCAATAAAAGTAGAACCTTTCACATCTTCCACGGTAATTGCATCAAGATCAAATGTCGCATCGTCAGAGGGTAATGTGATGTTTTCGACATCAGTGATGACGTCACTGATATGTGCTGTATTAGC
>JAEWWQ010000464.1 GCA_023458855.1 Bacillota bacterium | reverse complement strand
ATATGGTAAATGGTGCTTCTTCCGGGTACTCTCCTGCAAAGGATTCATCAAAATAGACTAAATCCGGCTGTCTTTCTTTTAATTCTGTAATAATCAGACCCATCTGAAGGCCCCAGTCTCCCAGATGAATATCACCTATCACATCATGTCCCATAAATCTGCTGATTCTCTTAACACTTTCACCAATGACTGCCGAACGCAGATGTCCTACATGCAATGGTTTTGCCACATTCGGTCCGCCATAATCAATTATAATTGTCTGTGGATTCTTAGCTTCCTCCACACCGAACTTATCCTCACCAGCCATACCTCTCAGGTATTCCGTCAGAAAGTTCTTCTGCAGATTCAGATTCAGAAATCCTGGTGCAACTGCTTCTGCTTTCTCAAAGATTTTACTGTCCACAAGCTTTTCAGCTACCTCATTGGCAATCATAAGCGGTGCCTTTTTATATTTTTTCGCACCAGCCATAGCCCCATTACATTGGTATTCACACAAATCCGGCCTGTTTGACAATGCTGCCTTTCCCAATTCTCTCTCATATCCTGCTGCCTCAAATGCAGCCTTTACTTCTTCTGAAATAACTTCTAATAGTTTCTTCATATTACTCCTATCTGCTTCCCTTCAAGCTTTCCCTTTGCATCTTTTCCTGCTCTCTTTGCATTTTGGAAAAGATACATCCGCAATAATCCTGTCTATATAAATCGTATTCTCTGGATAATTCAAGAGAACGCTTATATCCATTCTTCTTTTTAAAATCAGATGGTAGATATAGCGAACAAGTTCGCATTTGAAGAATGCTGCCGCATTCTTCTGACTCTAACTTCTCTGTGACTTGCCGGCCGATCTGATTTATGAGCTCCGCATTTTTCAGGGGACTGATCGTCAATGTGGTTGCAAAAAAATCAAAACCTCTGTCTGTCGCTTTCTTCGCCGTCTCCGTTAAGCGTAATCTGAAACATTGCTCACAACGCGCTCCGCCTTCTTTGCACTGCTCCAATCCTTTCACTGCTCCGAAAAATCTTGCAGTTTCATAATTTCCTTCCAGAAAGGCAATCTGATTTTCCTTTTCCCCTGCTTCCTGATTCATCTGCTGAATCAGCCGTTTTTCTTCTTCCACTCGTTTTCGATACTCTGTTTCCTCCGAAATGTTCGGATTATAATAGAATACTGTAACCTGAAAATACGATCTTAAATATTCTAACACATAACTGCTGCAAGGTGCACAGCAACTATGCAAAAGTAACGTTCTTTTTGAATCCGGCAGCTGTGCCAGGATGTCCTCTAATTCTTTCTGATAATTCATGTAATTCCATCTTTCCATTTTTGTCAAGAGCTATATCAAATGACATTTTCCGTCAGCTGATATAGCTCTGTTGATAAAAGTTTTATTACGCTTCTGCTATTATTATATAGAGGCAATATCAATCAAATGCAATTGATGGGAACCCACGTTTGCAAGGCTGTCTGCAAGCGCATTGGCCGTATCCAGGGATGTAATACAATTTACACCTGTTTCAATTGCGGTTCTGCGGATGATAAAACCATCTCTTGATTTATCTCTTCCCTGTGTCGGTGTATCGATTACAAGATCAATCTTATGTCCCAGAATAAGATCCATGACCGTCGGAGATTCCTGATTGATCTTATTGACCTTACGCGCCTTTACTCCTGCTTCCTGTAATGCAGCCGCAGTACTTCTGGTCGCATAGATCGTGTAGCCCAGCTTCTCAAACTTCTTAGAGAGTTCGATTGCTTCGCCTTTATCAGCATCCTTTACTGTAATGATCATTTGCTTATATTTCGGAAGATCTACACCTGCCCCTAAAAATGCTTTATATAATGCTTCATCAAAAGTCTTTGCAATGCCAAGACATTCCCCGGTCGATTTCATCTCAGGTCCAAGGCTGATCTCTGCGCCGCGGATCTTCTCGAAGGAAAATACCGGCATCTTGATAGCAATATAATCTGCCTCCGGCTGTAATCCCGGCTCATACCCCAGATCTCTGATTTTCTTTCCAATAATGACCTGCGTCGCAAGATCCACGATAGGAATACCTGTCACCTTGCTGATATAAGGAACCGTACGGGAAGAACGAGGGTTTACTTCGATTACATAGACATCCTCACCAACTGCAATAAACTGAATATTAATGAGCCCGATTACATGAAGTGATCTGGCAAGCCTTCTCGTATACTCGGCAATAGTATCCTTTACCTTCCTGCTGATCGTCTGTGCCGGATACACCGAGATACTGTCTCCGGAATGCACTCCTGCTCTTTCAATGTGCTCCATGATACCCGGAATCAAGATATCTGTTCCGTCACATACGGCGTCTACTTCAATCTCTTTTCCCATCAGGTATTTGTCCACGAGAATCGGGTGATCCTGTGCAATTCGATTGATGATCTCCATGAATTCTTCTACTTCTTCATCTGAAATAGCAATCTGCATGCCCTGACCGCCCAACACATAGGACGGACGTACAAGTACGGGATATCCTAACCGGTTCGCAACTTTTTTGGCCTCTTCTGCCGTATATACCGTTCCGCCTGAAGGTCTCGGAATCTCACATTCCTCCAGAATCTTATCAAATAGCTCCCTGTCTTCAGCTGCGTCTACATTTTCAGCACTTGTACCAAGAATAGGAACCCCCATCTTCATCAGACTTTCTGTCAGCTTGATTGCTGTCTGCCCGCCGAATTGCACTACTGCTCCATCCGGTTTCTCGATATTTACAATGTTCTCCACATCTTCCGGTGTCAGAGGTTCAAAATACAGCTTATCTGCAATGTCGAAATCTGTACTTACTGTTTCCGGATTATTGTTGACAATGATCGTCTCATACCCTTCTTTACTGAATGCCCATGTACTATGAACCGAACAATAATCAAATTCAATTCCCTGCCCGATACGGATCGGACCGGAACCGAGAACTAATACTTTCTTGATTGGATGTGTTTCCAAGGCTTCATTTTCACCGTCAAAACAGGAGTAATAGTAAGGTGTGCTTGCTTCAAATTCAGCCGCGCAGGTATCAACCATTTTGAAGGAGGCCGTGATACCATTCTGGTAACGCATCGCTTTGACTTCTGATTCCATCATACCTGTCAGCCTTGCAATTACATTATCCGGGAATTCGATTCGCTTTGCTTCCCTTAATAGTTCTACAGTGAGCGGGCCTTTTGTCAAGGCCTGTTCCATCTCGACCAGAATTGCCAGCTTATCTATGAACCAGCAGTCTACCATAGTAATCTCATGAATGGTATCATAATCGATTCCTTTTCTGATTGCTTCTGCGATAACGTAGATTCTCTGATCATCGACAACTTCCAGTCTCTTTAACAGCTCTTCTCTGTCAAGCTGCGTAAAATCATAGCTTTGCAGACAATCTACGTGCTGTTCCAGGGAACGGATCGCCTTCATAAGAGCACCTTCAAAATTCGTACAAATGCTCATTACCTCACCGGTTGCCTTCATCTGTGTTGTCAGGGTTCTCTTCGCGGTAATAAATTTGTCAAAAGGAAGACGCGGTATCTTTACGACACAGTAATCCAATGCAGGTTCAAAGCTTGCATATGTCTTACCTGTAATTGCATTCTTGATCTCATCCAATGTATAACCAAGTGCAATCTTTGCTGCTACTTTGGCAATCGGATATCCCGTCGCCTTGGATGCCAGCGCAGAAGAACGGCTTACACGAGGATTTACTTCAATGACACAATATTCAAAACTGGTCGGATGAAGTGCATACTGTACATTACATCCACCGGTAATATTCAATTCATTGATGATATTTAATGCAGAACTTCTAAGCATCTGGTATTCTTTATCACCAAGGGTCTGGGAAGGTGCCACAACGATGCTGTCTCCGGTGTGTACGCCGACTGGATCTATGTTCTCCATGTTACAAACCGTAATACAGTTCCCATTTGCATCACGCATTACTTCATATTCGATCTCTTTCCAGCCTGCAATACAACGTTCCACCAGAACCTGACCAACGCGGCTGAGTCTCAGACCATTTTCAAGGATCTCTTCCAGTTCCAGCTGAGTATGCGCAATACCGCCGCCACTGCCCCCTAATGTATAAGCGGGACGAAGTACCACCGGATAACCGATCTGCTTTGCAAAATCAATCCCTGACTGAATATCCTCCACGACCAGGGATGGCGCACACGGTTCACCGATTTTTTCCATGGTTTCCTTGAATTCCAGACGATCTTCTGCTTTCTTGATTGTCTCAGGTGTGGTACCGATTAATTTCACGTTGTATTTATCTAAAATACCTTTTTCCGCTAATTCCATACCAAGATTCAACCCTGCCTGTCCGCCAAGGGTCGGTAATATGCTGTCCGGATTTTCTTTTGCGATCAACTGTTCTAATACTTTTATGGTCAGAGGTTCGATATAGACCTTATCAGCAATGTCTTTATCTGTCATAATAGTAGCCGGATTAGAATTAATCAGGATAACCTCTAATCCTTCTTCCTTCAGGGAGCGGCATGCCTGGGTTCCGGCATAATCGAATTCCGCCGCCTGCCCGATGACGATAGGCCCGGAACCGATGACTAATACTTTTTTAATATTGGGATTCTTAGGCATTCTTTGCTACCTCCATCATTTTTATAAACCTGTCAAACAGATATCCGGAATCCTGCGGTCCAGGACATGCTTCCGGATGAAACTGTACTGTAAATATATTCTTATCTGTATAGGAAAGTCCTTCATTCGTACCATCATTGACATTCACAAATGCAGGTGTTGCTATCCTGGAATCTATCTTATCCGCATTCACTACGTAACCATGATTCTGCGAAGAGATATATACCTTGTTGGTCTCAAGGTCTTTTACCGGGTGATTGCCCCCGCGATGTCCATATTTCATTTTATAAGTGTCTGCTCCGGTAGCCAGTGCCATTAACTGATGTCCTAAGCAGATTGCAAATATTGGGATATTAGTATCATATAGTTTTTTGATTTCAGAAATGATGGAAGTGCATTCTTTTGGATCGCCAGGTCCATTTGTCAACATGATTCCGTCCGGTGCATCTGCAATTATCTCTTCTGCACTGGTAAGAGCCGGATAGATAGTAACGTCACATCCTCTTTTTGCCAGAGATGCTGCAATATTGTCTTTTGCACCAAAGTCGAACAACGCTACCTTTTTTCCTTTCCCATTTAGTTCCCGGACAAGGGAAGGTTTCTTTTCTTTTTCCCCGGTATATCTGGAACTTCCGGAAACAGGACCATTTTCTTCCAAAGAAGCAGAACCGCTTATCTCATATTTATGTTCACAGGTTACTTTCTCCACTACCTTACCAGTAGTATAGGCTTTTAATCTTGGGATCATTTCATCCAGCTGATACGCTTCATTTGTAGTGATACAACCATTCATTGTACCTTTCTCTCTTAATATCTTGGTAAGAGCTCTGGTATCAATACCAGCAATACCAGGAACATCGTGCTTCATAAGGAAATCCTGAATCGTACCATCGCACCTGAAATTACTTGGTATTCTGGATAACTCTCTGACTATAAATCCATCCGGCCATGGTTTTCTGGACTCCATATCCTCTTCACAGACTCCGTAATTTCCAATTAATGGATAAGTCATACATACCGCCTGTCCTGCATAAGAAGGATCTGTCAATACTTCCAGATATCCTGCCATAGACGTGTTGAAAACTATTTCACTTATAATTTCTTTTGACGATCCGATATGGGTTCCTTCAAAAACGGTACCATCTTCCAATATTAAAAATGCCTTCATTTTGTCACCTATTTATCCTTTCGCATAATCGTCTAATTATAGCATAACGCTTTAGTGCATTCAACCGTTAACATGCAACAAAAAAGGACGAAATTTATCGTCCTTTTAACATTTATACCATGGAAGAACGATTTATCGTTCTTCAAATGCAGACTTGTTTGCTATAGCGAGACTTGCTCGCTTTATTTGTATTCGGATAATCTTCCGTCGACAATGCGGACGATTCTTCCGGCGGTCTGGGCAACCTTCAAATCATGGGTAATCATAACGATGGTGTGCCCCATGCTGTTCAATTGCTGGAACAGTTTAAGTACTTCCTTTCCACTATTGGTATCCAAAGCACCGGTAGGTTCATCGGCCAGCAGGATCGCCGGATTTCCTGCCATAGCCCTTGCTATTGATACCCTCTGCTTCTGTCCGCCGGACAGCTCCGAAGGTTTGTGTTCCAGTCTGTGATCGATTCCTAACAGTTTTATCGTCTCCATACAGGCTGCCTCGGCTGCCTTATGATCCATGCCCCGCATCAGAAGCGGCATGATAATATTCTGTAATACCGTGTACGTTGGAATTAACTGGTAATTCTGAAATATGAATCCAATCTCTTTATTGCGTATCTCTGTGAGCTGTTCCTCCGGCATCTCGTGTATGGAGAGTCCGTCCAGATAATATTCCCCGTCATCGGCAATATCCATACAGCCGATGACATTCATAAGTGTCGTTTTACCGGAGCCGGATGGTCCAAGAATTGCTACAAACTCTCCTTCATCCACATGAAAATTTATATTTTTCAATATAGGAAGCTTTTCTTCACCTAACATATATCCTTTATTCAAGTTCTTAATATCAATCATATGTATGACTCCTATCCTACAATCCACATCTTAATGATAACATCTTCGTCTCCTGCTTTTTCCGTCAGCATCTGAACGACATCGCCTGCTGCCAGTCTTGCAAAAGTTGTCGTTGTTCCAAGTTTCGTGATGACATCGGTTCCTACCGGAATCGTCGCCGTTCTTTCTTCTCCCAGAGAACGGTATGTCTTCGTTTCAGTCATGGCCTGCGGCATTGGCTGATCACTGGCAGTCCCTGCCTCTGTACCTGCTTCCCCATCTGATGGCAGCTCTCCCATATCAGGCATTTGTCCGCTGCTCATGTCAGGCATCTGCCCGCCATCCGTGCTCATCTCTTCGGTATCCGCACTGCTTTGTTCCGAATTCGGTGCCTCTGCGGCTTGTTCCTGCCCATCAGCCGTGCTTTGCATTTCTGTACTCTGTTCCGTAGTTTCCTCTTCCTCAACAAGGGTAAAAGTCATCTCATTTCCGTTAATTTCCGATATTTCACCCAGAATAATTTCCTGATTTTCACCTGCAACAACATCCTCACTTGATTCTACTGTTGTATCCTCTGCCTGTGTTTTCTTAATCTGATACACTACGATACCAATTATAATTATAAGCAGAATAAGTAAGATAATTATAATTTTCTTTTTTCTACGCTTTTTTCGTTTCAGGATATCAGCCTGGGTCTGCATGCTCCGTAAACCGA
>JAEWWQ010000463.1 GCA_023458855.1 Bacillota bacterium | reverse complement strand
CAGTAGGACTGATTATTATGCTGTTCATTAATATTGATAAGATTTATCCTCAGATTTCAAAAGACTTAGCGAAGAAAAGAGAAGAAAAATAAAATATACGAAATGGTAAAATTTACGCTTGCTTTTTATAGCCGCTTTGTATATTCTAAAGATGTCAATATGTTATATGTAAAGTTAAATAATGCTTCATTCTCCTGTAAAAACACACATTGGAAAGGATTATGATTATGAAGAGTGCAGTTTTTTATGGGAAACATGATATTAGAATTGAAGAATATGATATGCCGCTGGTTGGAGATAATGAGGTACTGATACAGGTGAAGGCTTGCGGAATCTGCGGAACAGACGTACATATCTTCGAAGGAGATAAGGGCGCAGCCGCCGTAACGCCGCCAACAATCCTGGGGCATGAATTTTCCGGTGTAATTACTAAGACTGGTAAAAATGTCACCAGATATAAAATAGGTGACAGAGTTTGTGCAGACCCGAACAATTATTGCGGCAGTTGTGATTTCTGCCGTGAGGGACTAGCTCATTATTGTGAGAATATGATTGGATATGGAACTACAGTAAATGGTGGTTTTGCACAGTACTGTAGTGTGCACGAAAAACAAGTGTACGTGCTTGGCGAGAATACATCTTTTGAACAGGGGGCCATGGCGGAGCCGGTTGCATGTTGTATCCATGGTATTGATATGTGCGAGATTCAGCCAGGTTACCAGGTAGTAGTAATTGGTGGTGGAATGATAGGAATGCTGATGATACAGCTTGCCAAATTAGCAGGTGCTTCCAAAGTAGTATTAATCGAGCCGGTTCAGGGAAAAAGAGAAGTGGCGAAAAAAATAGGAGCTGATTATTGTGTTGATCCGATTACCGAAAATGTGAAAGAAAAATTAACTGAATTCGGGATTAAGCGTGTTAATACAGTGATAGAATGTGTTGGAAATCCAAAGACAATTCAGCAGGCGATAGAGCTGGCAGGTAATAAATCGGTTGTTATGATGTTTGGCTTAACGAAACCAGATGAAGAGATTCCTGTGAAGCCATTTGAGATTTTTCAAAAGGAAGTGGTACTGAAGGCGTCATTTATTAATCCCTATACACAGAAACGCGCATTAGAATTGATTGATACACAGAAAATCGATGTAAGCTGTATGATTTACGAGGTTGCACCGTTGAATAGACTGAGTGAGATTCTGGGAAGTGTAGAATTAAGGCGTAATGGTAAGTACATTATTAATCCGGAAATGTAATTATAAAAGAGCGGGCTTTTTAGCATCGCTCTTTTTAGCATAGAAAAAAATTCATTGCAAAACGATATGATAATGAGAGGAAAGACTAATGAAATCAGTTATGAAGAAAATCTTAGGCAAAGATGCCAGTCTTTATAGAAAGGTCATAGTGATTTACTTATTGATGGCCGTATTTCCCATTATGATAATTACATTATTAGCAAGTTCTATCTATTACAGAAGTATTTTAAATGAAGCATATGCATTGATAGACCAGAATGCAAGACAACATGAGACAGTTGTTCAGGAGCGCATGGATTCTTACGAAAATGTCTTGTATGAGCTGGTAACGAATAGTGATTTCATAAATCTGGCGAAAAGTATTAATGTAGATGATGAGGATGAAATATTAGTAGATGCTGCACATATGGAAACCTTATTAAGAAGCAGCGTATACACGTATGACAGTATCAGAAGTATTACATTTCTTGCGGACGGGGGCAGATATATTACTTACTCAAAATGGTATGGTACAAATAATGAGGTGATTTGGAAAGATGCAAAAATAAGGCAGAATTTTCATGATGAAATGGGAAAGGAACAGAAATTAACGTTCATTGCCACGGTCAATATCAGTGCCAGTAAGGCAAAGGACGATTACAATATCATGATGGGATTTCCCGTAAGAAATCTGAAAAATGGGGAACAGAGCGGGGTCCTGGTCATGGCATTGGAAGAAGATGTACTTCGATTTGAGAACACTCACAAAAAAAATGCAGACAGCGGGGTAACAACAATAATTTTAGATGACCAGGAAAAAATAATAGCGGGTGTGGGAAAAGAATACATAAATGAAGCTTATTCCAACTATAAGAAGAAGGTTTTCGGAAATGTAAAAAGAATTACAGAAAGCAGTCATAAAATAGAGGGTACCAGCTGGACCATTGAAAATATAATTGATACCAATATATATCGAAAGGATATTTACCACTTTGTAAAACTGGTACTATTTTTAACAATTGGAATAACTTGTTTGTTTTTTGCCATTGTATATCTGATAACCAGAAAATATGTTAATACAATTCAAAAAATTGCACAGGGGATTCATGATTATGAAGGAACGGATGCGGAACAAATTAATATGGATATAGGAGAAAAAGACGAATTATTTGTTATCGTAAAACAATTTAACAAGATGACAGCACGTGTAAATTCTCTGGTTGAGGCACTCAGACAGAGGAATGAAGAGATCAAAGAGGCAGCAGTCAGTCAGAAACATGCAGAGATAAAAGCTCTGGAAGCACAGATCAATCCGCATTTTCTATTTAATACACTGGATTCTATCAACTGGAGGGCAATTGAACACGAGGAGGAAGAAATCAGCGATATGCTTGGTGCGCTTGGGAGTTTGCTCCGATATAGCGTGTCTAATATTGATATGGTCGTTGTATTGGAGGCAGAAATCAGCTGGTTAAAGAAATATATCTTTCTTCAACGGGATCGCTTTCAGAATTCATTTGACTGTACGTATGAAATATCAGAAGAAGCAATGTCATTTCCCATTTATAAGATGTTGCTGCAGCCCATTATTGAGAATACGATCTTACATGCTTTTGAGGATGTAAAAGAAAATGGGATGATTTATGTAAAGGGATTTATTCGGGAAGATGGCAAATTAGAGATTCATATTCGTGATAACGGACAAGGTATGACAGAGGAGACATTGCGGGATATCTATAAGGAAATAAATGAAAAGAGGATGATGAATAGTGACAGTATTGGTATTAGCAATGTGATACACAGACTGCGTATCTATTATCAGGAGGAGGCAGAACTTCAGGTCTATTCCAAACTGGGAGAGGGTACCGAATTTATTCTGCTGATACCAAAACAATAGCAGGAACTAGGGAGAAGGGAACAAATGAAGACAATTGTTATAGTGGAAGATGAATTTCGTATTCGGCAGGGATTGAGCCATCTTATCAATAAGGTTGATATGGGCTGCAAAGTGATTGGGGAAGCAGAGAATGGATATGATGGATTAAAGATGATACATGATATAGAACCGGATATTGTTATTACAGATATCCAGATGCCAAAATTTGATGGATTGCAGATGATAGAAAAGGCCAAAGAGATGGGAGCAGTGTGCGAATTCGTTATTTTAAGTGGTTATGCAAATTTTGACTACGCAAAGAAAGGAATCCATCTTGGAGTCAATGAATATTTATTAAAACCCATAACGATTACTGATGTGAAAAATCTTCTGCAAAAATTCACACAAGTGGAGACAAAGGAAGAACTAAGCGGTAACAGCGACTATTCGAAGACAGTACAGGACATGATCAAGACAATAGAGGAGGGCTATGGTATGCGCCTCGGATTAGATACTTTTGCAGAAAAATACCGGCTGACACCGGAATATCTAAGTAATCTATTTGCAAAGGAAACGGGAACTACATTTTCCAATTATTTAAAAAAAGTAAGAATTGAAAAAGCAAAAAAACTAATATTGACAACTGATATGAAAATATATGAGATTGCATGTAGTGTAGGATATCCGGATCAGAAGTATTTTTCAAAGGTATTTAAAGAATATGCAGGCGTGTCAGCTAAGCAATTTGCCATGGATTCCAGAAAAATATAAGTGGTTTTTGTACACTTTTTTTAAAATATTTGAATTTATTCATGATAATTGTGCCGTTATACTAAAGTTATCAAAAATCAACAGGAGGATGAAGGATGAAAAGGCGTATAGCATTATTGACAATTTTAGCAATGACACTTGGTTCACTGACAGCATGTGGAAGCAGTAAAGCAACCACGACAGAGAACACATCAACAACAGAAACAACTGCAGAGAGTGCGGCGGAAGAGAACTCAGAGGCAGCAGCTGCAGAAGGAAAAACAGAAATAACATTCTGGCATTATATGTCAGAAGACAAGGAAGGCAAATATGTAAATGAAGCGGTGGATGAATTCAACAATTCACAGGATCAGATTTATGTAAAAGCACAGTATTTACCACGTGAAGAACTTATGAAGCAGTACACGATCGGAGTTGTATCAGGTGAATTGCCTGATTGTGGAATGGTTGATAATCCGGATCACAATTCTTATGCATCAATGGGCGTATTTGAAGACATTACAGATTTATACAACTCATGGGCAGATGCAAACTTTATGGAAGGTTCTATTAATTCCTGTTACTATGATGGAAAATTATATGGACTTCCTTGGGGTAATAACTGCCTGGGACTTTTCTATAATAAAGAAATGCTGGAGGAAGCAGGAATCGAAGTTCCGACGACATGGTCTGAATTAGAGGCAGCATGTAAAGCACTTACGACGGGCGAACGCAAAGGATTAGCGATCTCAGCAGTCGGTAATGAAGAAGGTACTTTCCAATATATGCCATGGTTACTATCTTCAGGCGGAAGCGTAACAGATTTAACATCGGAGGGCTCTAAGGAATCCATGACATATCTAAAGGGGCTAATTGATAATGGATATGTAAGCAAAGAGTGCATTAACTGGACTCAGGCTGATGCAGAAAAACAATTTGCTTCAGGACAGGCTGCCATGATGATCAATGGACCTTGGCAGTTCTCGGGACTTGCTGATGATGCACCGGATCTTGATTATGGTGTAGCTAAGGTTCCAAAGGCAGATGATGGTGATTATGCATCTGTACTTGGCGGAGAGAATATTGGTATTTGCAAAGGTGCTAATGTAGAGGCAGCATGGACTTTCATGACCTGGATTACAAGCAAAGAAAAATCACAGGAAATCTGTAAATCGATCGGTCGCTTTTCACCTAGATCTGATGTGGATACACAGGAAATGTTTGCAGACGATCCATTAAATTCAGTATTCGCAGAGATTATGCCTAATGCACAGTCACGTGGACCTTCACCAGTATGGCCGGAGATTTCAGAAGCAATCTATACAGCGCAGCAAGAAGTCTTTACGGGTCAAAAAGATGTAGAAACAGCAATGTCAGACGCACAGGCAAAAATAGATGCGCTTGATGCCAAATAAGATGTAAAGATCAAGTCTCATCGCATGTACAATCCAGATTGTGATGTGGTGGGACTTTTTTTGCCTAAAATCAATGAAAGGAAGTGGCTTTATGCGTTCTAACAGACGAGAAAAAAAAGAGCAAATACTAGGATATTGTTTTATTTTGCCGGCAGTGATATATATGTTGATTTTCATTGGTTACCCTATTG
>JAEWWQ010000462.1 GCA_023458855.1 Bacillota bacterium | reverse complement strand
GTTTTACGTAGAGGCTGCTTCGATTTGTCAGATTATTAAGCGCCCCCATTACCAATTCCAGTACCTCATTTTTTATACATTCCATCAGCCGATAGTGAAAATTTGCATCCAGTCTTGCGTATTCTTCTCCATCTTCCATTACAGACTGCATCTGGGTTACGATCTCTTCCAATTCTTCAATATCCTTAGGATTTACCCTGTCAATAATATATCCTGCCATCGCGGATTCCAGAATCTCTCTTGCCTCCACCACATCTTCCATCTTTAGACTGCTATTATGTATGCTGCTGATAAATTTATCCATTACCATGCTGTTATCCGGTACAGAAACAACATTTCCTTTCCCATACCTGATATCTACCAGTCCTTTTTCATTCAATAGTTTCAGTGCTTCTCTTATCACTGTTCTGCTGACTCCAAAGTCCTCTGCCAGTTTTCTTTCCGAAAGGCAGTCATTTTCCTTTAATCTGCCGTCCTGAATCTGCTGCTCGATTTGCTTAGAAACATTTATATATAAAAGTTCAGACATTCCGTGCATATCCCCTCTCATAATTCCGTAGTGACCCAAAATGATTATTTCACATACATTTTAAATTTTCAAGATTTTTTCAGTATTGCACTTATATATCAAAGAAATAGATTAATCAAAATCAACATTACGGGAAGTGTTACAATCATGAATAACATAGTTTGAATAATTGAACGGGAAGCATATTGTGGTGAACAATTATGTTCCTGCGCATACATGACATTTAAAGATCCTGCCGGCAGCGAAGTCAGCACCGCACAGGTTCCTGCAACAACTGTCGGCAGTTTACAATATATCAGAATGAGAAATAAGACGGACGGATAAATAATCATACGAAAAACAGAAACCAGATAAGCATACTTATCCAGCAGAATATCTTTTACCTTTACCGTGGATAAACTGCATCCTATTAATAGCAGAGATACAGGTGCCGTCATTCCCCCTACGGAACTCATGGCAGATGAAATTCCTTCCTGTATAGGAATCTGAAGCAGGAAAAACAAAACTGAGATAAGCGAACAGATCGTGACCGGATTCTTTAATAATACTTTTGGAGTAATATGATTTTCTCCACTTAAAAGACTAACTCCATAGGTGAAAAACAGAAGCTGAAAACATACGTTATATACGACCGCATATAAAACGCCTTCGGTTCCATATAGTTCACCTGCAACCGGAAATCCAATAAAACCTACATTGCCAAAAACAGTTGCTGCAATGAAAACTCTCCTTCCATTCTCATCCAGCCCGGTTGCCCTGCTTACGACATTGGATATTATTATGGAAATAAGATAATATCCAGCGGCAATTCCTGCGGTCAATAACATATTTGCAGCTGCTTTTTCTGAATACGCATTCTGTGAAGATACCAATATATTAATAGGAAGAATCACTTTCAGCAGAAGTTGATTCAAACCCTTTTCCAGTGCTTCAGGAATCATACCTGTTTTTTTTAGTGCCAGTCCCGCAAGGGTGATAACAAAAAATTTAATAATTAGATTTGCTACTATCTGCATGGTAAATCCGCCTTTTCTCTAAAATTAAATAAACCCATAATAAGGAGTCTGGCATACCGAACTGTGGAGCCACTTAATCAATGTAGTAAAGTCAAATACCGGTAATTGTACTGCCGCCTGTACGGCATGCGCATACGGTGGCATATCACTGCATTCTAATAAAATGGCTCCTGTTTCAGGATATTCCTCTACAATTTCCAATGCCTTTGATACCACCTCTTTTTGTACTTTGCCATTATGAAATTCTCCTCTTCCTTCCAGTATACACGAAAATTCTTTTTCGTGGCGTAAATCTTTTATGATAAGTCGTTTTTTTAATGCTTCATCTATACCGCAATTTATTAAGAGTCTATCCGTTATGGATGAAGCATCTGCTGTCAGAATTCCAATTGTCTGATTCTTTTTAAGCAATGATGCAATCCAGGATATCTGTACCAGACTGGATATCGCAACCGGTATATCCATAGCTTCCGCAAGCTGCATCTGATAATTACCAAAAAAACCACAAGCAGCACTAATTGCACGTACTCCTTCCTTTTTTAGCTGTTCACTTGCCTCCATGATTCTCGGAAATACTTCATCTGTAGTCTGAAATAAATTCGGAATATCCAGTCCTCTGACTGGCATCATTCTTACAGGAAACAAAAATGTATATCCATTCACGATATTTCCAGGAAGCATTGGATAGTACACTTCATCAATATACAAAATACCGATTGGAAATCCTGCGATATTCTGCCCTTTTTTCATTTTTACCGTTACCTCATTATTTTCCGAGGTCAAATAGCCATACCGTATTTTTTCTTCCATGTCTGTTCTCCTCTGCTGCTTTGGCCACGTGCCTTTTCTACGCACTTTTTTAAGAAGCGAATCTTTTGAAGTCAAGTCTGCTGATGTCAAAATCCATCTCTTCTCCCGTGATGAGTTGTGTAATGAAACGTCCTGTAATCGGAGAAAAACAGATTCCGTCTCCCTCATGTCCTGCTGCGATATAATATCCCGGAATACTGTCCACATCCGAAACAATCGGAAGATGGTCAATTACGAACGGTCTTACCCCCGAATATGTCCGGATACATTTAATATCCGCCAGTTCCGGGAAAAATCGCAGTGCACGTTCGGAGATTGCCTTCATAGTCTCAATTTCTGAGCGAATGTCGAAATCACGGAAAAGCCGGTTTCCTCCCACCAGAAGATTATTTGCTTTGGTATACTCCAGATTAAAAGCAACATTCTGCTCTTCCACAAGCGGGCTGACATTTCTTTTAAAGTTAATGCTGTCAAATTTTGACATCATGTAACCATATTCAAGTATCTTATTATTGCAGAGGCGTTCTGTCTGCTCCGATACCAGATTAGTCCCTTTTCGTGGTTCAATCGGGATATGAAGACCTGTCAGTTTTCCAATGAACGGAGCCCATGCACCGCCACAATTCACGATTCGTTTCGACTTAATGATTCCATAATTGGTTTCAATACTCTCTACTGCATTCGTTTTTTCATCCAGGTTAATTTTTGTAATGTCACAGTACGTGTATACATCCAGTCCCTTTTTTTTCGCTTCTTCTGCAAAGGCAAAGCATACTTTATAAGGACTGACAGCAATTGAACCGGTAGGCGGTGTATAAAGTGCACCTGCCAGATCCTTTGCAATATGCGGCTCCATCTTGCAAAGTTCTTCGTTTCTTACCATGCGCAGCGCATAACCATCCTGATTCTGCGCTTCACAATATTTAGCCGCTGCTTCAAATTCAGGCTCGGTCTCACAAACATAGAGACATCCTTTTGGGTCAAATTCCATATCATAATCAAACTTTTTGGCCAGTTCATAATAATAATCAATACTTGCCTGACCCATTTTTGTATCAATTCCTGGAAGTTTATCACAGATAAGTGCCACTGCATCACAATGACTGGAAGAACCGCTTGCAATATCTCCCCTCTCCAATAATGCCGTTTTGAAACCTCTTTCACATAAATGATAGGCAACACTGGTTCCAATGGCTCCGGCACCTATCACAACTGCATCATATACTTTACTCATCCGTCTATTTCCCCCCTTGCTAATTCTCCGAACGTAATCGGTCTTACCGGTGGCCTTGCAGAAGATGTTCCTGTTTCCAATGGGGAAACACCCAGTTCCTGCATCAGTATCTGCTGAACCAGTTTTTCGCAGGTACGGCCCTGGCATAATCCCATTCCGGCCCGTACTCTTCTTTTTACTCCCACTACATCTTTCGCACCTTCTTTAATTGCCTGCTTGATTTCAGCTGCCGTGATTTCTTCGCATCGGCATACAATCATATCATCTGAAAAATAATCACTCATGTTAAAACCTTCCTCTCATCTGCATGCGGCGCACGCATACAGTCTATCTTAACCTCTCCTGATGCTTCTGACCTCGTCAGCAAATTCACTGGGAATTTCCACCGTGACAATTGGTGTGTGATCAAATGATTGGGGATTTACGACTTTGATAATAGTTCCTTCACAAACCACTTCTCCTCTTCGGTTCACAGCATCTTTCTTTTCTCCTGGCGCAGGTGTCGGAAAGTACTCGTACGGAAAGGAAACTGTTGCTGTTGTTTCCGAATACACCTTATTTACAATAAAAATGGCCAATCCTGGACATTTTGAGGCACATATTCCGCATCCGGTGCATTTTTTCCCGTTCAGCGTCGGCAGATTTGTTATTGGTTCTCCTACTTCTATGGCGCCAAAGCTGCAGGCCGCCTCACAGGGATTGCAGGGAATTTCCTGCACGCATTCAATTACTGCCACCGGTCCTTTTTGAAATCTTTCTTCTGAAGGAAGTTTTTGTATTGCTGCCAGTTCTTCATATTCCAAATATCCTGTATTAATTAATGACATTTTTTTCCTCCTTAACCTACCACAGCAGGAACCATTACTTTTTCTGTATATTCCTTCAGTACAAGTTCTTTTTCTTTCAGTCTTCGTTCTCCAAACGGTCCAAGTCGAAGAAAAACCAGTCTTTTCCAGATCTCCGTGCGTAGTTTTTCTGCTTTTTCCTCTTCTATCAGTCCAAGTTCCTGTGCCGCGCTGATTCCTGCTATTCTGCCTTCTTCCAGAGCTGTATTCGCTTCTTCCACGCCAGTCGTATCTCCCGCCGCAAAAATGCCTTCTATTGAAGTTTCCATTCTTTTATTATGAAGGGGAATATATCCTCCAAATACTCCATTAAAAGTAAGTTCACAACCTGCAAGTTTTGGAAGATCCATTACCGGTTTCAGGCCTGCGGCCAATGCAATTGCATCACATGCAATCGTAATTTCTGTTCCCGGAACCGGATGAAACTTCTCATCTACTTTGGCAATGACACATCCGCTTACACAGCCGTCTTCTCCTTTTTGTGCTTCTACTATCGTATATCCTAAGTAAATAGGCACTCCTGCACGTCTGATTTTTGCAGCATGCACGGCATATCCACCGATTTTAGGAGCGGCTTCAACCAGAGCCATAACATCGCAGCCTGCCTGCATCAGCTGATAAGAAACAATCAGACCTACATTGCCGCTGCCCAGCATAACAACTTTTTTCCCAGGCCTTACATGGTTCACATTGATCATGGTCTGCGCTGCTCCCGCTCCCATAACGCCCGGAGTAGTCCATCCGGTAAACCGAATTACATTTTCAGAAGCACCAGTCGCAATGATTACTTTTTTAGCATGTATCGTAACTAATTCCTTTTCGTTGCCGTCTGCCCCTTTTTCTATGGCAATCTTATTTCCCGGGAAAATCCCGATTACCGTGCTTTGCATCCAGATTTCTACTTTTGCTTCTTCCACTTCTTTTAATAGAAGATTTCCGATATCGTATCCCCTGGTTCCTGATCGATGCGCACTGGATCCAAAAAACTTATGTATTTGTTTAAACAGTTGTCCGCCCGGCTGCATATTCAAATCGACCAAGAGTACATCTGCCCCGGCTCTCCCGGCTTCTATGGACGCTGCAAGTCCAGCCGGACCTGCCCCAACGACCAAGACATCTTTGCTTATCATCACGATACCTCCTTTGTAAGTCCATCCTGTGTTTTAATTACCATTCCAGCCTTTACAGGGGTGATACAGGTACGGACATTTGGTTTCCCATCCACAATCATGGCACAATCAGTGCATTGTCCGATACCACAGAACAATCCTCGCGGCTCATGCTTTTTTACTGTATAACGGTTTATTTTGATACCATTCGAAAGAAGTGCTGCCAATATGGGTTCTCCTTCATAAGCGATGATAGTCATTCCATCTACTATGATTTCTACCGGGACTCCTTTCTTTTCCACATCTAATATGACATGATGATCAACTCTTAAACACATACTCTGCCTCCATTTATCACTATGTTTTATTCAACGATAGCTGTAAATTCCATTTCTACCAAACATCCTTCTACCATTTTCACACACTGGGTACAGCAGCGGGCAGGGTAATTTCCTTCTGTAAAATAAGTTTTATAAACAGCATTCATTTCCGGAATCAGACTAATGTCAGAAATATATATCGTAATTTTTGCAACATCATCCATCGTTGCTCCTGCTGCCTCCAGTACTGCTTTTGCATTTTCCATTGTTGCTGTTGTCTGCTCTTTCATTCCGCCTTCTACCATCTCACCGCTCTTATCCGTTCCGATCTGGGTCGTAAAAATCATATTTCCCATCTTTACACCAAGTGCATAAGGTC
>JAEWWQ010000461.1 GCA_023458855.1 Bacillota bacterium | reverse complement strand
TTGCGATCGTAGTACCGTTTACTCTTTTTTATATCAGACAGCAGAGCATGGAACAGATCGATAAGATGCTTGGAAATATTGCAAATGGAGTTGTACTGTCCTTTTTGATAACGACCGTACAGGCCCTTTTGTACCGGCCGTTTCATTATTATACGATGACTCGCTATTCGGGTATTTTTATGACAGTCACTGTGACAGCAGTATACCTGAGCATGATTTTTGCGGTTGCATTATGCAAATTATTGATAAAATATCAACAATCTCACACGTTAAGAAGTGTGTGGAAAGAACTGGTTGTTATGGGACTGGCATGTGGATATGAATTCTTAACACTGTCAAGGACCGGTATGGCGTCCTGCCTTGTGGTATATTTTGTAACATGCGGTTTATACGTCGTTTTCCATTTTAGGGAACACCTGCAGCCGTTCCGTTTTATTTTTTATACATTACTTGCGATTATCTGCTGTATTCCGATTGCCTATACAGGCTCCAGAATTATCCCGGCATTGTCTGACAGACCGAAGATATATCTGGGAGAAGAATTTCAGGATTCCATTAAGCAGGGGGAACCAATCGATTCCTTCCGCTATATTACGATTGAAAAGTTACTGGGTATGTCAAGGGAACGTATGCTGGGCAAAACGGATCTGAGTTATGTGACGCAGTCGGGTAAGACAGTACAGGAGGTTCTGGAAGAGGCCAAAGAGCAGGATAAAGATACCGCCATGGAAGAAAGCGGTGTTACCGTGAATGATGATAAAGTAACTTATATCGATGATTATGGCAGTGAATATACGATTGATAATCCGGATTATTCTAATGGAAGACTGGATATTTTCAAGATTTACCTTAAAAATCTTAATCTGACGGGGCATAGTGCGATAGGTCTTCCGCAGGAAGATGGTTCGATTATCGTACATGCACACAATTCCTTCATACAGATGGCGTATGATTGTGGTGTGGTAACAGGAGTTGTGTTTCTCTTATGCTATATAATATTAGGATTTCGAAGTATATGGTATTATCAGAAACGTAAAGATGTGGACAGATATGCAATGCTGCCGGTGATTATTTTTGCAACTTTTGGCATCTCGAGTATGGTCGAATATGTATTTCGTCCGACCATCCCGCTTGGATTTGTATTTTTGCTGATGATTGCACCATTGATAATCAGACCGGATAAATGTGATGCGCAACAGGCTGGCGCAGAGTTGGAGCAAAAATAAATGAAAAACAAATTAGATAATCTAAACAGCAGGTTAATATCAAGAAGGTTATTTCTGGCAGCTTATGACATCGTGGCAGCAAGTATCGCATCTTTATTTGCTTTGATGATACGATATGATTTCCATTATGATGAGATAGCACCTCATTTTTTGGAATCCATAAAAAATTTTATGTTATTTACTGTTGTCATTACGCTCATAGTATTCTACCTGTTTCGTCTGTATCATAGCCTGTGGATGTTTGCAGGTGTTACGGAAATGCAGAATATCGTCATTGCATGCTTACTGGCTTCGGCGATTGAAGGATTGGGACTATATTTTACCGGAAGCCCGGTGCCGAGAAGCTATTATTTTACGAATGCAGGTTTCTTAATAGCCTTTACGATCGGCAATCGTTTTTCATATCGTTTTTTCCGGGGAATGCGGCATAAGCAGCTGAATAAAAAAAATGGTATCCGGGTCATGATCATCGGTGCAGGAGATGCAGGAAATGCGATTATCAAAGAAATAGTCAGCAGCAACTACAGCCGCATGGTAATTAAATGTGTCATAGATGATGACATGAACAAGTGGGGAAGATTTGTTCAGGGAATCAAGGTCGTAGGCGGCAGGGACCGAATTGTAGAGATGGCAAACTTTTATGGAATTAACGAAATCTTTATTGCCATGCCGTCCGTATCGCAAAAAGTGATCCGCGAAATTTTACAGATTTGTCAGGAAACAGAGTGCAAACTGCGTACGTTACCGGGAATGTATCAACTGGTAAACGGCGAGGTGGATGTCAGCAAGCTGCGTGATGTGGAAGTGGAGGATTTACTGGGCAGAGAATCAATTGCTGTGGATCTGGACGCCATTCTTGACTATGTAAAGGACAAAACAGTCATGGTTACGGGCGGAGGCGGTTCCATAGGCAGTGAGTTATGCCGGCAGATCGCATCTCATCAGCCAAAAAGATTGATTATTCTTGATATTTATGAGAATAATGCATATGAGATACAACAGGAATTAAAATCAAGATATCCGGCACTTGACTTGCTGGTATTGATAGCTTCTGTGCGCAATACGAATCGTATCAACAGCATATTTGCTACTTACAGACCGGATATCGTGTATCATGCGGCAGCACATAAGCACGTACCGCTCATGGAAGACAGTCCGAATGAAGCAATTAAGAATAATGTATTCGGGACCTTTAAGACGGCGCAGGCAGCAGCGTGGTATGGGACAAAGAAGTTTGTTATGATATCGACAGATAAAGCAGTAAATCCAACGAATATCATGGGTGCCTCCAAACGTATCTGTGAGATGATCATCCAGATATTTAACAGGCACTACAGTACCGAATTCGTGGCAGTGCGTTTTGGCAACGTGCTGGGCAGCAACGGAAGTGTGATCCCGTTATTCAAGAAGCAGATAGAGGCAGGAGGTCCTGTTACTGTTACCCATCCGGATATTATCCGATATTTTATGACGATACCGGAAGCAGTATCCCTGGTATTGCAGGCTGGAACTTATGCAAAGGGCGGGGAAATATTCGTACTGGACATGGGAGAACCCGTTAAGATACTGGATCTGGCAAAGAATCTGATCCGCCTGTCGGGCTTGAAATTAGATGAAGATATCGAGATTAAATTCACGGGACTACGCCCGGGTGAAAAATTATATGAAGAGCTTCTGATGGATGAAGAAGGGTTGCAGGAGACGGCAAATAAACTGATTCACATCGGGAAACCGATTGAAATAGATGAGACAGATTTCTTCTGTCATTTAAAGGCACTGAAGGATGCCACGGAACAGGAAAGTGATGATATCAGAAGTATGATTCAGAGTATTGTACCAACCTACGTTCCGAAGAAAGTAGAAGAGTAAGAGATGTATGATTAATTCAAGAAAAGAGGCAGACGTATGGAAAAGAAAAGAATCTTTCTTTCTTCACCGACCATGAATGGAAAAGAACAGGAATACATTAAGGAAGCATTTGATACGAACTGGGTGGCTCCGCTTGGTAAAAATGTAAATGAATTTGAAAATGAGATGGCAGCACATGTGGGAATTGCGCATGCAGCAGCATTGAGTGCTGGTACGGCAGCAATTCATCTTGCTTTGAAATTAATTGATGTAAAGCAGGGGGATAAAGTCTTTGTTTCCTCTCTTACGTTCTCGGCAAGCTGCAATCCAATCGCATATGAGAAGGCAGAACCAGTATTTATTGATGCAGAACCGGATACCTGGAATATGTCACCGGAGGCATTAAGGCGTGCGTTTGAGAAATACCCTGCTCCGAAGGCGGTAATTGTGGTTGATCTATATGGAACTCCGGCTAAAATGGACG
>JAEWWQ010000460.1 GCA_023458855.1 Bacillota bacterium | reverse complement strand
AAGCAATCCCGACCATTAAGAGAAGGGATATGGTACGATGGACTGTAAACCACATACCTTTCCTTGGTTTATGTTTTAAGGAAGCATAAAGACCTAAAAGAACCTGAAATAGCAGCAATGCTGCTGCGATGGAACCGGTAGCATTAATTCCGAAAAGGGAAAACTGGATCAGTAAATGCAGAATTAAAAAAGCAGCTGTTGCGAGTCCGAAATATTCATGATTTTTCACGAAAATTTTCATAAGAATCTGCATAAGGGACTTCCCTTTCGTGCGGGAGGAAATTTGATGCCCCCAGTGTCTGTTGATTGCTTTTACAACATAATTCAGCAGGGTACCGATATAGGCTATGATAATGAGCCAGCCTAGAAAATTTCCGAATACATAAAACATAAGCAGCCTCCTTTCATCAGAGAAAAGAAAAAACAGTGTTATAAATATTATATGTTACCTGATTTAAAAGAACAACAATTAATGAGTTTTTCTCACAATACGTGGTACATGGGTATGAAATCATTCGGACTTGGGAAACAAAATTTCAAATGTAGTAAAATTGGGTTGCAACCTAATAAATGAAAATGGTCGATATTGCACTGAAAATCCACAGGAAATAGGTCCCAAAAGATAAAAATGATTGAAAATGCTCATTTTGGAAGTGAATATGAAAACATAATTTTTTAGAAGTTGCTATAATAATAGTATAAAATGGGTAAAGCAATAACGAAAGGAGTATGGGGAAATGGGACAATTTGATTATAGTAAAGTAAAAGACCCTGAATTTTTTCAAGAAAACAGAATGAAGGCGCATTCGGATCATATCTGTTATCCGTCAAAAGAGGATGCGGTATGTGGAGAGAATCCTTTCCGATATTCGTTGAACGGAGTTTGGAAATTTGCTTATGCAAAAACAATAAATTCTGCAATTAAAGGATTTGAGTCGGCAGAGTATGATGCAACGATGTGGGATGATATCCGCGTTCCGGCACATATCCAGATGGAAGGATATGATGTGCCGCAGTATGCAAACGTACAGTATCCGTGGGATGGAAGAGACCAGATTGAAGCGGGAGATATTCCTGTCAGTTTCAATCCGGTTGCCAGTTATGTGAAGTATTTTGATGTACCGGAGTATATGAAAGGGAAGAATTTATTTATCTCATTTCAGGGTGTGGAAAGCGGTATGATTCTCTGGCTCAATGGCAGCTATATAGGATATAGTGAAGACAGCTTTACACCTTCTGAATTTGAACTAACGCCATATTTGAAAGAGGGAAAGAATAAATTAGCGGTACAGGTCTTTAAATGGACAAGCAGCAGCTGGTGTGAAGATCAGGACTTTTTCCGTTTTTCGGGTATTTACAGGGATGTGTACCTGTATACAGTACCGAGTGTGCACATTTATGATCTGAAAGTGCAGACACTATTGGAGGATTCCTTTATGCAGGCTGATTTGTGTATCAGTACAATTGCAACAAGACAAGGGAAAGCCATTTATACGTTACGGAATCGGAAAAAAGAAGTTGCAAGAATGGTAACTGATCTTGCAATTGAGCAGGAGAATCATATACCGGTGGAGGCGCCTCATTTGTGGAGCGCAGAGGATCCCTATCTGTATGAACTGGAAATTGAGGTACAGGATGAGAATGGAATTACAACAGAAGTAATCATGGAACAAATTGGCTTCCGGCGTTTTGAGATTAAGGACAGCATTATGCTGTTGAATGGAAAGAGAATTGTATTCAAAGGGGTTAATCGTCATGAATTTAGTTCCAGAACAGGGCGCGTGGTATCAGAAGAAGAGCTGATCAAAGATATTAAGACAATGAAGCAGAATAATATCAATGCAATTCGGACCTGTCATTATCCGGATGATTCCAGAATCTATCATTTATGTGATGTGTATGGTCTGTATATGATTGCTGAGAATAATATGGAGACGCATGGTTCCTGGGAACCGCTTGTTCGAGGTATGGGAGATGAAAGTGCGGTAGTACCGGGCGATAATCCGAAATGGCTTCCTATGCTGCTGGATCGTGTCGACTCTATGTATCAGCGTGACAAGAATCATCCGGCAATCTTGATATGGTCTTGTGGAAATGAATCCTATGGCGGTAAAGATATCTATGAGATGTCCCAGTTATTCCGAAAGTTGGATGCTACCAGACCAGTTCACTATGAAGGGGTATTCTGGGATCGAAGATACAATGAGACGAGTGATATTGAGAGTCAGATGTATACACCTGCTGAAAAAATTCAGGAATATCTGAAGCAAAATAAGAATAAGCCATTTATTTGCTGCGAATACTTACATGCAATGGGTAATTCCTGCGGCGCTATGCATAAATATACGGACCTTACAGATACCGAACCTTTGTATCAGGGAGGATTCATCTGGGATTATATTGATCAGAGTATCCGCAAAAAAAATCGTTATGGTGAGGAGTTTCAAGCATATGGAGGAGACTTTGACGATCGTCCGTGTGATTACAATTTCTGCGGGAACGGTATCGTGTATGGTGGAGAACGTGATGAGTCTCCTAAGATGCAGGAAGTAAAATATAATTACCAGAATATTAAAGTTTTTATAGAAGATACAAAGGCAACTGTCATAAATAAGAATTTATTTACGAATACCGAACAGTATGAGTGCATTGTTACCGTGCAGAAAAACGGAAAGCTTATACAGAAAGAAATGTTGGAAACCGCGGTTGCGCCATTATGTGAAGTGACGTATGATCTTCCGGTCAAACGATATCAGGAAGCCGGGGAGTATGCAGTTACCGTTTCGTTTTTGCTGAAGACAGATGCTGTATGGGCCCAAAGAGGGCATGAGGTTGCCTTTGGGCAGGCAGTATATAAAAATGAAGGAGCAATAAATCCTTGCACAAAACCAGTAGAGCTCATACAGGGTAAATGGAATATCGGTGTGCGTGGAGAAAATTTTGATGTATTATTTTCATCATTAAATGGAGGCCTTGTATCTTATCGTTATGCGGGAAAAGAGATGATAAAGGCAGTTCCGCGTCCTAATTTCTGGCGCGCTCCGATTGACAATGATTATGGTAATAATATGCCGGCCAGATATGCCCAATGGAAGATTGCCAGTATGTATCTTTCCCATAAGGATTCGAATGGACAATGTAAAGATGCACCAGCGGTAGAAGTAAAAGAACACAGTATTAAAATCGGATTTACTTACTATATGCCGACGACACCGGCAAGCAGTTGTACATTGTCTTATGAAGTATTTGGTGATGGAACGATTCATACGATATTAATGTATCATCCGGTGAAGGAGCTGGGAGATATGCCTGAATTTGGTGTCATGTTCAAATTTGATGCGGATTTTGAAAATGTAGAATGGTATGGAATGGGACCTGCTGAAACATATAGTGACAGACAGAAGGGTGCTAAGCTCGGTGTTTACAGGAACAACGTAGCGGATAATGTTGCAAAATATCTGGTACCTCAGGAATGCGGTAACAAAGTTGGTGTCCGCTATGCAAAAGTAACAGATTACAAGGGAAGAGGGATGCTATTTAGTAGTGATAATATGAATTTTTCGGCATTGCCTTATACACCGCATGAGATGGAAAACGCAGCCCATGCCCATGAATTACCGCAAGCTCATTATACCGTTGTCCGGGTTGCAAAGGAACAAATGGGCGTTGGAGGTGATGATAGCTGGGGGGCCAAGACACACGAAGAATATTTATTGAAATGTACTGAGCCAATGGAATTTGCATTCAGTTTCAGAGGAATTTAACTTAAAAAGAATAGCGTGTGAATTATTATTCCAGGAGCTCCGTTCTTGCTGAATAGTAATCACACGCTATTTTTGTGATCTCAGGATGTGATAAACATGTTGTGCACCAATTTTTAATCCTGAAAAATAAAAAAAGGTTGCGTAAATTAGTGAATACCGCTATAATTTAGAATATACTAAAATAGTTTACAAATTAATGAATTTATAATTGTACAAAGGAACAGATGAAAGGCGACAGAATAAATAAGCATATTCTGTTGCTGGTATGTATGTGTTTGCAGCACATAGACAGGAAAGATATGAGTGGGGATAAAGGATTGAGATATAATACGACATGGATAGCACAGCGTGCAGATCCTTATGTATATAAACATACTGATGGTACTTACTATTTTACAGCTTCTGTTCCCGCATATGATGGGATTGTTTTACGCAGAGCGGATTCGCTAATGGGATTATCTGAAGCAGATGAGGTGGAAATATGGCATAAGCATGAGCAGGGAATCATGAGTATGCATGTATGGGCACCGGAATTACATTATTTACATGGGAAATGGTATATTTACTATGCTGCGAGTGATATAGATGACATTTGGGCGCTCAGACCTTATGTGCTGGAATGCGCGGATGAAGATCCGGTCCATGGTTCCTGGATTGAAAAGGGCAAAATGCAGAGAGCAGAAGGCGATACTTTTTCCTTTGAAGGCTTTTCACTGGATGCGACCGTATTTGAAAATAAAGGAAATCATTATTATATCTGGGCAGAAAAAGTGGGTGTTGGAAAACAGATATCCAATCTGTATATTGCCAAGATGGAATCACCGTACAAACTGAAAACAGTGCAGGTACTTCTTACGACTCCGGATTATGACTGGGAAAGAATTGGATTCTGGGTGAACGAAGGGCCGGGTGTGATTAAAAAAAATGGAAAGATCTATGTAACCTATTCAGCCAGTGAAACAGGAATTCATTATTGCGTGGGTATGCTGACAGCAAGTGAGGATTCTGATTTACTGGACCCGCTGTCCTGGAAAAAAGAACGTTACCCGGTTCTGGAGACAAATGAGAAAGCTGCTATCTATGGACCGGGGCATAATTCCTTTTCGAAAGACGAAGAAGGCAATGACATTATGGTCTACCATGCAAGGACAGAAAAGGAAATTGTGGGAGATCCTCTATATAATCCAAACCGTCATGCGATGCTTATGCCGATCCGCTGGGATGAAAGGGACAGACCACTTTTTGATTGTACAGAGAAAAGGGACAGGTAAGGAGTATGAGAAAAAGACTAGTTTCCATTATGATGCTTTTCATCATGGTAATAATGAGTATTATAGCATGTGGAACAACAAATGAAACATTTCATCCCAAACTGACAGCAAGTGAAGAATATGATATTCAGTTTTCAACAACAGCAGTACATGATCCATCAATCGTAAAAGACAACGATACCTACTACATCTTTGGGTCACATCTTGCTTCGGCAAAGACACAGGATTTAATCAACTGGGAGCAGATCTCTTCTAAGGTAAGTGCCAACAATCAATTGATGCCTGATGCGATAAAGGCAATGCCGGAGACGTTTCAATGGGCAAAGACACAGACGCTTTGGGCACCGGATGTCATTCGACTGGCGGATGGAAAATATTACATGTATTATTGTGCATGTGAAGGTTCGAGCCCGTTATCCTGTCTGGGAATTGCAGTATCTGATAAAATCGATGGTCCTTATAAAGATCAGGGAATCATATTAAGGTCAGGTATGACAACGCAGCCCAGTGAGAATGGGGACTTTTACGATGCCACAATATATCCTAACGTTGTCGATCCCTGCGTGTTCTTCGATGCCGAGGATAAATTATGGATGGTTTATGGTTCTTATTCGGGAGGTATCTTTATCCTGGAACTGAATCCAGATACAGGGCGGCCATTGGAAAGCGGTTATGGGAAAAAACTATTGGGAGAGAATCACCTTAGAATTGAGGGTTCTTATATTATGTATAATCCTGACACGGAGTACTATTACCTGTTTCTGTCTTTCGGTGGACTTGATTCCGATGGAGGGTATAATATCAGGGTAGCCCGTTCCAAGACACCTGATGGTCCATACCTGGATGCAGAAGGACAGGATATGATTAACTGTAAAGGTCCTGCTAATACATTCTTTGATGATGAAGCAGCTGAAAAATTTGGTACCAAGCTTTTGGGCGGATATAAATGGAAGTGGGAAGAAGGGGAAAAGGGGGAAGACAGAAAAGGTCTTCTTTCACCGGGGCATAATTCTGCTATTTATGATGAAAGCCTGAATAAGTATTTTATTATTTATCATACAAGAATGGAGTCCAGAGGAGAATCATTTTCCGTATATACCAACCAGATGTTTTTTAATGCGGAGGACTGGCCGGTAGTGGCACCTTACCGTTATACGGGAGAGACAATAGGAAGTTATAAGGACAGCGATGTCGTTGGAATGTACAAATTCTTAAATCATGGTCATGATATCAATGTTGAGATGCACGTATCAGATGATATCATCCTGTATTCCAATCACAAAGTTGGAGGAGATCATGAAGGAAAGTGGAAATTAACAGAAAATAATCAGTTGGAAATAACAATTGATGATATTAAATATTACGGTGTATTTGTGCAGGAGTATGATGACAATGGTGAAAAATACGTAATGACTTTCACTGCAATGTCGTCGGAGACCGGAGAATGCATCTGGGGAAGCGGACTGGATGCTGTAAATCTACAAACCAAATAGCGCGAAAAGCAGCGTAGGAATGAGGTCAATAATGGTAAAGTTATATATTCAGGAAAATGAAAAAAAGGGTCACATTAATCCGGAAATTTACGGACATTTTGCAGAACATCTGGGAAGATGCATTTATGAAGGAATTTATGTCGGAGAAGACTCTTCCATACCAAATAGGAACGGTATGAGGACAGATGTCGTGGAGGCGTTGAAAGAAATGCAGATTCCGGTACTTCGTTGGCCGGGTGGTTGCTTTGCAGATGAATATCATTGGAAAGATGGGATTGGGCCAAAAGAAAAACGTAAAAAAATGGTAAATACCCATTGGGGCGGAGTGATAGAAGATAATAGTTTTGGAACGCATGAATTTTTTGAATTATGTGAGCAGCTTGGATGTAAGACATATGTAAATGGAAATGTGGGAAGCGGAACGGTTCAGGAGATGTCAGAATGGGTAGAATACATGACATTTGACGGGATATCTCCGATGGCTGATCTGCGTAAAGAAAATGGGCGTGAGAAACCATGGAAAGTTGATTATTTTGGTGTTGGGAACGAGAACTGGGGATGCGGCGGTAATATGACACCTCAATATTATGCCAATGAATACAGAAGATATCAGACTTATGTTAGAAATTATCATCAGGATGCTCTGATTACCAAAATATGCGGTGGACCGAATGTAGATGATTATTACTGGACAGAAGAAGTACTGAAAACAGCACACGATAATGTCCCAAAAGAGTTTCATGGTCTGATGGATGGTCTCTCTGTTCACTATTATGTACATCCGGAAGGCTGGGAAAATAAAGTAAGTGCTACGGACTTTGATGAAGTCATGTGGTATAAAACGTTATACAAAGCCCTTTTTATTGAGGAACTCATTAAAAAGCATGGTACGATCATGGATAAATATGATGCAGATAAAAAAATCGGTATGATCATGGATGAGTGGGGTTCCTGGTATCAGGTAGAACCGGGTACAAATCCTGGATTTTTATACCAGCAGAATACAATGAGAGACGCTTTGATAGCGGGAATATCTTTAAATATATTTAATAAGCATTGTGACAGAGTAAAAATGGCTAATATCGCCCAAATGATAAATGTGCTTCAATCTGTGATACTTACGGAAGGAGAGCAGATGATACTGACACCGACTTATCATGTATTTCATATGTATCGCTATCATCAGAATGCAGATTTGGTTACCAGTTACCTGGATGATGTGAATATGATCGGAACAGAAGGATATCAGGTTCCGGATCTACAGGAATCTGTATCGGTAAGTGAGGATGGAACAATTAATATTACAATCAATAACCTGTCGGTAACGCAAAGCAGGGAAATAGAAGTGGTATTGAGTGAAAAGACACCGGCCGGTATTGAAGGTGCAATTGTGACAGGTGATATGCAGGCATATAATACATTTGAGAATCCGGAAGCAGTCAGAGAAGAATTGTTTACAGACTATGAGATGACAGCCAGAGGATTCAGATTTACTGCACCTGCATGCAGCGTTATTTGCTTCAGAGTGAATTAATGAGAGAAGGATTGATGAAATAGATAAAAGAGGTATTTCTATGGGAAAAACAATGTGCAGAAAATGTCTTTTGCAGGATATTGATCAGGAAAAATATTATAAAAGTATTCATAAACTCATAGAAGGTATAGAAGAAGATATC
>JAEWWQ010000459.1 GCA_023458855.1 Bacillota bacterium | reverse complement strand
GCACCAGCTTATGGAATCTTATGTTCTACTTTCCACAATTATGGCTGGTCGTGAATTCTCAGTTTGAAATAGAAAAGCTCTTACCATTAAATCCGATACTGGAATAATTTCGGAAATTAAACAGGAGGGAAATGTGTGGACAATAAAATAGTAAGTGAAGATTATATTGATTTGCTGGTAGAAGCTGAGAGTTTAAAATTATATAGCGGCCGAGATACAACATTTTTGACATTTGTAAACTCTGTCGTACACCTTCCGCGAACAGAATTTAATAAATGCAGCATAGGCAGGTATCCATATCATATATTTCCGACTATTCTGACCCTCGAGTCACTGATCAGCCTGGAATCCTCAGGAATACAGAGAATTCAGACTAATCCCACTCTAAATTTACTTGGTAAAGGTGTTCTGGTCGGGATTGTTGATACTGGTATTGAATATCAACATGAAGCTTTTCTGAACAGTGACGGGACCTCACGGATCATATCCATCTGGGATCAGACCCTGAATGAAAACACAGTGCCGCCAGAAGGATTCTCTTTTGGCACCGAGTATGATAATGCAAGTATTAATGCTGCATTGCAAATCGAGAATCCGTTGTCTATTGTGCCTTCACAAGACAACATAGGGCATGGAACAATGGTAGCTGGAATTATTGCTGGAAATCGTAAAACAACAGCCGGTTTTAGTGGTGTAGTGCCGGATTCTGAACTTGTGGTCGTAAAATTAAAACAGGCAAAACAAATAAACAGGGAGATCTTTGCAATTCCACCTGATAAAATATGTTATCAGGAAACAGATATTATATTTGGTGTAAATTATCTCTTGTCAGTTGCTCAAAAATTAAACCGCCCGATAGCAATCTGTATTGCACTTGGCACAAATCAAGGCGGACATGACGGATTCGATACGCTTAGCAGATATTTGGGATACGTTACACGCTTACCGGAAGTAGGGGTCGCCATTTCTGCCGGAAATGAAGGTAACACCAGAAGGCACTATAAAGGAACCATAGAAGAAAGACAGCCCTCCCTTGATTTTAATCTCAGAGTAGGAGAAAATGAAAATGGCTTTTCTATGGAATTATGGCAGAATATTCCCTTTCGATTATCCATTAATATCACTTCTCCTACGGGTGAAAATACCTCTCCAATCTATCCTGCCCTCAATGAATGCCGTAGAATTACTTTTATTTTTGAATCTACAATTGTCTGGATCAATAATATTATATTTGAAAGCGAAAGTGGTGATCAATTAATACTGTTAAGATTTGAAAATCCACAGCCAGGTATATGGAATTTTCAAGTACGTAATCTTGACGAATCGCAATCTGAATTTAACGTATGGCTGCCTTCGGATAATTTGATTTCCGATGAAACTTTCTTTTTAGAGCCAGATCCTAATATTACTGTCACCACACCCGGCAGTGCTGTAGACCCGCTGACTGTTACTGCCTATAATCCGGAAGATGGCGGTATTGCCATCTTTTCCAGCAGGGGATATACTAGAACAAATGTAATCAAACCGGAGCTGGCCGCACCTGGAGTAAATCTTGTATGTCCTATTTTAAATAACAATTATGGTACCGTATCAGGAACTGGTGCCGCAACTGCCCACACAGTCGGAATCATTGCTATGATATTGGAATGGGCTATTATAAGAGGAAATTATACAACTATAAATGGATTTGACATCAAACAGTTACTCATCCGTGGTGCTAACAGATCGCAGGACATTACCTACCCAAATAATATTTGGGGATACGGCAAAGTTGATGTTTTTGGACTATTCAGAATGTTGATACCCTAAAATAGTTAACTTCAACTATGGAGAAATCCATGCTATGTCTGCAAACTTGTAAATGCATTAAAAACATCCAGAATTCCATATCCCCATTCTCTATTTGGATAGGTAATATTTCTATCTCTTTTTGCACCACGAATCAAAAAATTTTTTATCTGTAAAGTATCAAATTGTGTTTGATTTCCATTTACGATCCCCCACTCCAGTAACATTGCCACAACACCTGCAGTAAATGCAGCTGCAATACTGGTACCTCCATTAATTGTATATCTGTCATTTAACGTAGGTACTATCACGTCAACACCCGGCGCTGCCAAAGTAGGACTGATTGTATTTGCTACTGTATAGCCTCTGCTGGCATTAATTGCAAGACTCTGATTCACATGATTATAGGAAGTCGCTACAATTGGTGTAAAAGTATTTCCTGGAGTTGTCAGGGTATAGTATGGATCCGGCTGCATAAAATAAGTATCTTCTCCCAAAAAACTGTTTATCGGAAGCCATATATTGAATCTGGGTTCAATATTAATTGCCGAATAGACCCGAAAGCGCCAGATTCCTTCCATCGGAGTCTGGAACCTTATCAATATGAGCTCATTTCCAGTCTGTGCTTCTACAAGCTCATAATCAATAAAAAGTTTTGTATTTTCAAAAATAAAATTGATTTCCCGGGTTTCTTTTAATCTGGCAGGGATTCTCGGAATGTATTGTCCCGTAGGTGAAAGTACATCAATGGAGAATATATTCGGACTATTTCCCCACAATTCCATTGAAAAGCCGTTATTATTAGGACCGACTCTTAATTCAACTGTATCATATCCGGTTGCAATATCTACAGTTCCTGAATAATGATGCCTTGTATTTCCTTCATTACCCGCAGCAATAGTGACTCCGACACCATTTTGATCTGCCATTGCAGAAAGGTAATTACTCAATGCAGACCTTGCATCATGGGGACCTTGGGAAGTTCCGACACCGATACATATTGATATGGGTCTTTGTAATTTATTTGCTACACCAACCAGATATTTAATACCCAGCATAATATCATTTTCTTGAAAGCATACTGCCTCGGGTGGAATGAAAAAAAATTCTCTCAATTGTTTTTTCGCAGGTTTCAGCTTCACTGCAACAATCTGTGCATTTTGGGCAACACCGGAAAATCTCTCATTTTCATTTCTGCTTCCGGCCGCTATCCCGGCCAAAGCAGTTCCATGTCCATTGGTATCTGTACTTGGGACAATTGATAGTGGATCTGCACTGGTAAGTGCCAGGTTGATCTGTTCCTGCGTATATTCTGTTCCGTAATAGAAGTCTGCAGGTCTGGAATCAGTCGTGTCTATGGTCTGATCCCAGATAGAAACGATTCTTGTAGTACCATCAGGATTTTTAAAGGCCTGATGTGTGTATTCAATACCGGTATCTATAAATCCAACCAAGACACTTTTCCCTGTCAGATTCAGATATGGACTATTTCGTATTTGTGTGACACCTGCATCATCAAGGCTGCCAATATCCAACAAACCAAAACAATTTGGATAAATACTATAGGAATATTTTTCTATTAAATTATTTGGTAACTGTGATACGGGTACATATAAAACAGCATGAATGTTATTTATTACATCATAACAAAAACCAGGAATATTTGTTAAGCTCTCTGGCATCTGTCCATATTCAAAGATAAAGTCTGCATATTCTTCACTTATGATTCTTTCCGCACAATCTTGATTCAAGCATTTTCCTCCTGTCGGTTTTATTAAATAATTATGGGATACTCCTCAAAGCCTCTCCATTTTCATTGATCAGATATACTTCCATCAATATTATTTTTTGGCTGCTGTCATCATAAGTTACTGGTATCCCCAACAATACTGAATTAGCAATTTCAACTCCGGTTTCTCCCATTAAAAAAGGTTCCTGTGCAATGGTACCCTGAATAGAACCGTTCTTGATTCCGGCTATAATAGACGGACCCGAATCAAATCCGATAAGCATGATTTTCCCCTTTTTTCCAGCTTCGTCAATTGCCTTCGCTGCGCCTAAAGTCATAGTTCCGTTTTCACAAAAGACAACAGCCAGATCATTTTCATATCCTGCAAGAATATATTTCATAGTTTCATATGCGCGTACTTCTTCACTTTCCGCAGATATTTCTGCTATGACCTGATATCCGTTTTCCAGCATTACGCGCTTAAAGCCTTCTCCCCTCAGTAATGCATATTTGGCTGTTTTCTGAACCTTAATAATCGCAGTATTCTTGCTCTCCAAAGAGTATTTCTTTATCAATGTCAATGCATATTCTCCAGCATAGATACCACCACCAAAGGAATCCGAAACAATAAATGCCGCCACATCAGCTCCCCCGGTACCTATATCTAATGCAACTACGGGAATTTGGTTTTTAGCAGCATCTGCAACAATAAAGGGAAGTACTTCCGGATTAAATGGCGAAATCAGCAACGCATCTATTCCTTTACTGATTAAGTCTATACTGCCCGCGATCATCTCAACCGTACTGCTCTTTTCATCATGTTTGATTACATTAATTCCAAGTTCTCTGGCTTTTGAAAGAACACCCATCTGCATAATCTGCCAAAATTCCAGGGAAGCATCAAAAACTGACCAGCCAAATGTAAAACGGCTGTCTGGCTTTGTTATATTTTGAGTTGTTTCTATTTCGTTGCAATAGGACTGAATACCGCTTGCCAAAGAATCGCTGATTTCTAATGAATGATATACGCTGGTTGAAAGGTCATATAATCCAATGGATGGCTTATAAAATCTCATTTTTTTTACATGTTCATAAAGATTCAAGGTCAATTCATTCCCATGTGTAAATAAAATACCGGTATCATACAGCGGTATATAGGGACCCAGATGATACTTCATGGTATAACCTCCATGACTCTTAATTTTATTTAATTCTGCCAATGTAAGAATCCTGTCATAGTCTCCTGGTATGTATACAACTCTTCCTTGTAATGCATCAAGTACTTGTCTAAGTTTTCCGTCAGGCCCTAGTATATTAAGATTTGCGTCTATAATATCATCTATTTTACGGGGCCATTTATCTGGATGAAACAGACTGAATCCCAAAATATCACCAAGTAAAATTACTTCCTGGATCTGATTTGCATAGGCAATGATATCTGCCAAAATGGTTGCAAGATATTTTTCGTGAACTTCCCTGCGATATCTTGCAATGGGAGTATCTGTCACCATATAGATATCACTTAAAATTATAACAAGGCCCTTCTTTTTCATGGACGCTCCTATTTCTTTATTACAAATAATAATATGTATCCATTCTGTCAGTTATGCCTTTAACCATTTTTATAATCATCCGATTGTCTTCTGATGTTGTTTCGTTGTGTTTATAAATAGATAGCATCCGCTGCTAAATCTTCTGTCAAATCAGTAATTGGATCACCTTTTGACTGAAATTCACAAGCATTAAAAGGTATCCCTCCAGCTGCCTGCGGCCACAAGGCCAATGTATGATCTACATAATATGGAGCAAAACCTTCTGCTTCAATCTCTTCCATCGATAAGTTTCTTGTCAATTGATAAACAATCGTTCCAACTATCTCAAAATGTGCCAGCTCCTCGGTGCCAATGTCCGTTAAAAGACCGGCTACTTCATTATATGGCATCGTGTAACGCTGGGATAAATAACGCAGACTTGCGGCCATTTCTCCATCAGGACCGCCATATTGCGATATTATTATTTTCGCTATTTCTGCATTTGTTTCTGTTATATTAACAGGAAACTGTAACTTTTTTTCATAATTCCACATACTATTTTCCCATTCCTTTCCATGGTGGTTCCTGCAGAGCCCAGGTCCACTCATTTTGAGAATTATCAGCTGTTGCTAATGTCAATGGCCAATATTTATCTGCAAACTCCTGCATCATGTTATTTTTTAATTTTGCATAGTAGTTAAAGTAATCAATGGCTTCTTTATCCTTTGGATGAGTATCCAGGTATTCTGCCATCTCGACCACCACGAAATCGATCATCCCTATGTCATGTAACATTCTCTTCGCTTCGTTTATCTGGGTGGATTTTTTCCCTAACGATGCCATTCCTCTTTGATAGTTCATATTTACATTTGCTTCCATTGATTTACACATCTCCTTCCTGTAAATGGTTTTGTCAACTCTGGAAAGATCGTGCCTATACAATAAGCTTCTTCAAGATTCTGGTAAATATTGGTTAATTGCTGCCACGGTACGTATGCCATGCCAACTGGAAATAATTCAGTTTTGTCTTCAAAATGACGTTCGTTCATAGAAACCCTTTTTTTTCTGTTATTTACTATTATCATATGATTTTCCAACTATTTTGCTACTCATCAAAAGATGCGTATACTAATTTAATGTCTATAAAAGCAAGAATAGCGAATCTGACGATCCGCTATTCTCTGACTAAATTCAATTCTGTATTCTCGCACATTTCCTTTGTGTCAAATCGCATATGAGGAAACTGAAATGTCTCTGTTGGTGAAAAACTGACCCAATATGCCGGCACCTGATGCTTTAATCCGCAAATCGGGCATTCATAAATATACATTTCCATTATCTTGACTCTCCTATAAAAAATAGTGCAATTGTTCCCGGTCCGGAATGTGCTCCAACCGTAGGACCAATATGATTTATCAAAAAAGTATCTATACCAAATCTTTCTTTAATATTTTCTGCTACTAAATTTGCATCTTCCAAGGCATCTCCATGACTAATAAACACAATATCATTTTCTAAACGGTAGCTGCCCATCTTTTGCTCCATATAATCCACTAAAGAATGTAACGATTTCTTACGTCCTCTTACTTTACTGACTGGAATCAGGTGGCCGTCTGAATCCACATGTAAAATCGGTTTAATATTTGCCATAGTGCCGATAATCGCTGTTGTTCTGCTTACTCTTCCGCCACGGTACAGATGATTTAAATCATCCACTGTAAACACATGCACAAAGTTCTCTATGTGCCTCTGAAGCCAGGATGCGACCTCCTCCATAGACTTTCCGGCACGCCGCATCTCTACTGCTTTGTGCACAAACAGGCCTTCCCCCAGAGATGCACACTTCGAGTCTATTACAATAATCTCACAGCCTTTTCTTTCTTCCATCAACTCTTCTGCTGCAATACGCGCACTATTGTATGTACCGCTTAACCCAGAGGAAAAAGAAAGACATAGGATCCTGTCTGTTTCCTGCAAACACTGTTCCAGACAGTTTTTTGCTTCCGTTGGATTTACCTGCGATGTAGTTGGCATCATTCCTGAGCGCATTTTCTTATAAAATTCCGTATAATCCATTTCATGTCCCGGCGTATATGTGACCCCTTCCACAGTATATGGTAAGAACATTAATCCCAAATGATTTTCCTCGATATAATCATTTGGCAAATCTGCTGTTGTATCCGTAACAATCTTAAAATTATCCATTTGATTCCCTCATATATGATTACATTTCTTTATATTCTATCACAAAAAGGATAATATGACTATACTTTCCATACTATCCTTTCAGAACAATACCTTTTGTTATTTTTTGGTTTCCGGCAGGCGCAGCCTTAAAAAACGTTTCCCCAATAGTTTCAGATTAACTGGAAATAGCGGATAAATATAACTTTTTTTTGACACGGTCCGATTACAGACAATCGACAAAATTAATATTATAATACCTGCAATATAACCGCCCAGACTAAATATTGCGGTTAATATCAGTGTAATGATTCTCATAAACTTCAGTGCATATCCAATCTCATAATTAGTTTGCGTATAGTTGGCAATTGCTACAAATGACATATAGAGCATTACTTCTGCATTGAACCAGCCACTTTTAACCGAAAATTCTCCCAGTACCAAAGCGGCCATCACACTTAAGGGCGTACTCAACATAGTAGGAGTATTCACAGCTGCCAGTTTCAGTCCATCGATAGCTATTTCCAACGCAAGAAATTGCCATATAAGTGGAATATTCATGGTCTCTTTTACCATTACAAATTCAAACCCCTCCGGAATCCATTCTTTATGGATCATCAGAAGCAAAAAAGTAGGCGTCAGAATATATGTTAAAATAGAAATCAGTAATCTTGTTAACCTTAAGTAACTTCCCGTTATCGGTGGAAAATAATAATCATCCGCATCTTCAACAATATCAAATATTGAAGTCGGTGCAATCATGGCCGATGGGGAATTATCCACAAGTATGATAATGTTCCCTTCCAAAACTTGCGCCGCAGCTGTATCCGGGCGCTCCGTGTATTTGAATTTGGGAAATGGATTATACCATTTCCTTCTATATAGACACTCTGCCAGACTTTCCTGATTCATGGAAAGTGCATCTACTTCCAGGGAATTGATTCTTCTTCTGATAACATCCAGAAATTCCTGATCTACTCTGGAATCCATGTAACATAATACAATATCTGTTTTTGAACTTTTTCCTGCGTTTAATATTTCCATTCGTAAATCTGTACTTCTGATTCTTCTTCTGATTAATGCCGTATTCATAATAATAGTCTCTACAAAACCGTCCTTGGAACCTCTTAGAGACTTATCCTTTTCAGGCTCCTGAACACTTCTTGCAGGATAGGAACGACAATCAATCAAAATACACTTTTGAAATCCTTCAATAAATAGCGCAAAAACGCCCGACATTATGCTGTATACTATTTTTTCCCATTTCTCTTCAATAGTTACCTGGACATGAGGAACAAATTGCTGTATCATATCGCCTATATCATCCGGTATCTCATTTTTTCTGATGCTCATAAATAATTGTAATAATCTCTGTAGTAATTCATTATCACAGAACCCGTTAATAAAATAGATATCCGCTTCTTTTCCGCCGACCGTAACATCTCTATGAACAATATCAAAATTGGAATCCACTTCCAGTTTTTTATTGATAAATGCTATATTTCTTTTTAAGGAATCTGACATTCTCTTCTCAAAAGATTCCATATCACTCCAATTATATTCATTCTTTTCTTTCATAGGAAAACTCCTTTTTAAGCATTTTCTAATTAGTCTGCCAAAAAAGGAGTTTCTTATACATGATCTGATATCGGTTACTTTGTTGTACTGCCAAATCCGCCATTTCTGGTTTCTGTAGCTGCATCATCAACTGTTATTCCATATTCAACAAATATACCCTGCATGAATCCCGTCCCTGCTTCAATTTTAAGTGCCTTATCTTCATTTGAATCGTTTGTGATCTTTGCAAAGATATGCCCCTCATTATCGGAATGGAAATAATCACTATCTATAATTCCCACTGTATTATTTAACTGCAGTCTGTACTTAAATCCAAGACCACTTCTTGGATAAAGTTTTAATACCCAGTTTTCTTCCATCTCTACCCTGATACCAGTTGGAATCTTAATTGTTTCCCCCGGATATAAAGTAAATGAAACTGGTGCATAAAAATCGTATCCCGCACTTCCTCTTGTAGCCCTTTCCGGTAATTTGACCGCATTATATATGCTAAGTACATTATCTGTTTTTTCAGGAAATGCATCTGCAAATCCTTTTTCAAATTCTTTAAAACTCACCTTATGAAATTTAGCAATTTTCTGCATACACACTCTCCTTTGGTTTTTTGGACTAATACTCTTCACAATGGATAACAGGTTCTTTGTCTGGATCTGCTAAAGACTTCTGCACATCTATAACTCTTTGGTTTTTGCTGCCCTTCCAACGAAGTTTTTTATCAAGCTCTTTGATGTGAAATTCTCCGTCTACCAGTACATCAACATAATTCATAAAGGAAAGATTTTTAATTTCTTCCCAAAGGGCACCTGTATATAACCATATCGTTTTATCCGGATATCTAGTTTTCACCTCTTCCATAAACTTGCGGACGTCCATACGGTTTGCAGAATGCAAGGGATCCCCCCCGGAGAATGTAATTCCGGAAATATAAGGTTTTTCCAATTGTTCAAAAATTTCCTGTTTTGCCGACTCATCAAAGGGAACTCCGCCGTTTGGATCCCATGTAATCGGATTATGACATTTTTCACAGCAGTGATCACATCCAGCGACCCATAAGACAACACGCAGGCCATCGCCATTTAGCATATCGTCTTTTGTGATATTATGGTACCTCATTATTACATGCTCTTCCTTTC
>JAEWWQ010000458.1 GCA_023458855.1 Bacillota bacterium | reverse complement strand
CCTATTTCAACTCGATGGTTGCAACCTTATCTGCTGTAATCGTAATAAACTCCGATATCTTGGATGTTGGTATTAATGTTTCTACCGTCGTCTTAAACTTTCCATTAAACTTTTCTTTTCCCTTTATATTACTGATTAAACATTCTGATTCGTTGTAAATCACTACACAGTCTTTGTTAAAAAATATATCCGTGTAATCCATATCAAATTCTTTTGACAAAACAATCTTTCCGGTATCGTCATAAATATCCAGCCTATATTTTGAAACACTGCTTGTATTCAGATATACCAGCCCTATGTAATCTTCACTATAGTATACACTTTGCACTTCGTCCTGTAATAAAGTCTCTGCCTGACTTGTCGGAATCTGTTTCCCTTTATAGATGACGAGCCTGTTATCGGCTAACGCAAAGGAAGTTGAGTTATTTAAGAAACCCACCTCTGGAACAATAGAATCTGAATAGCTATAGCCGCTTACATAATTATCTACTTCATTCTGTCCTACAGGTCCGAAATTATAAAATGCTACATTAGATGTGACCGTACCACTATCCAGATAGAGATAAGAAACGGACACAATCTCACTATTGTCAGATATTGCTACTGAAATTGGATAACCGCTCTTTTTCATTGTTGTCTTAAAATAAGCAACGGTGTCACCTGTACTATTATATATGTATATGGCATTTACTTCCGAGTCATCCAATACTGCTGCCACCACACCACTCTGTGAGACGCAGATTGTTCGAATCGGCATACCGGTATCAATCTCACCCATAGGACCTGTATCGTCTACGACATAAATTGTGTGCCCATTATAATCAGCTATTGCGGCAACCTTTCCATTAATCCTGACCATTGGGTTCTGCATCTCAAAGGTCTGGTTCCATAATACATTTCCTTTTGTATCAGTACAATTCGCTCCATCATTACTGTAGGTCAGAATATTTCCATTCAGGTTTCCGCTCACGGCGTTATCTATTTTAGTTCTCTTAACGGATGATACTACTTGATATTCTGTATAAACCTTATTTACATTGCTTATATAAAGAGCAGCAAGTACTGCAGCTGCCAATAGCGTGGACAACAATATACGATAAAAGATACGCAGCTTATGCTGGATGATTATTTTATTATAATCGTTGCTGGCATTACTCTCTTTTTTCTTTTCGTACTCTCTTATATTAGTCATAGATATTCCTGTTCTTCATTTCTTTATATTATGAAAACCACTATGCGATATCCTAAAAATCGCTTTATTCTAATTATATAGAAAGATTATTTCCAATAAGCTGTATTATACCACAACTCCTTTATGGTAGTAAAATTTTTTGTCCCATTATAATGTTATCAGGGTCTTCTATGGCATTTAATTCGCATATGGCATTTACCATATTTATTGTCTGATAATACTGGATGCTGATTCCTGCCAATGTATCCCCCTCCTGTACATAATACTCCATATAGCTTTTTTCAGATTCTTCTTTTTTATCTTCGATATTTGCGGTTTCTACTTCCTCACTTTTTTGCGTATCTATATTTTCCTGGCTTGAAACCGCGCCCTCCTGCGCATCTGGTGCATTGACTTCATTATCAAATACTTGCCCCTCTTGAAAATGCACTGCTTCTGCAATTTCACTTTCTGTTATGTCTTCGCTTTCTGTTATGTCTTCGCTTTCTGTTACATCTTCACCTTCTGTTACGTCTTCACTTTCTTTAGCTGGTTCTGTCTCCTGCTCTGTCGGTATCGTCTTTTCCGTCCAATTAACATCTGATGCCTCGGATGTTTTTTCTACCATTTCTTTTTCATTCATAGCTTGTACTAACTGTGTAATTGAATTTTCCACCTGAATCATTTTGTCATAATGATTTAATGTGGTAACGCCTATTACACATAATGTTATCATAAGAAGTGTACACACTCCATAAAATACAGACATTATTCTCTTTGCGTAATTTAAATCCTGTTTTTCCATAACAATAGAACGAAATTGTCTTGCAGCACTGTCAGACACTTTTTCAACCGAATAATCTTTCTTCTTTTTATGCCATTCGATTAAATAGCCCTGCATCATTTCATTTCTGTCATAAAAGATTGCATATCCAGATATACTTTTTGCAATTCCGTTTTGGTACAATTTCCATTGCTCTTCTTTTTGGGACAAGTTCATTTTCAGATATAGCTTCTGTTCATTTTTCCATTCGGAAGATATATTCCGCTTCCATACCCCATCATCGGAAATCACATTAAATTCATTTTCTATCACAGCCCAGCCAATAACACTCAGCGAAGGAAAATATTCTTCTTTTTGTTCCAGAATAAAAGTTTCATCTTCCAAGTCAAAAAGAGGTCTTCCATCTTCCAGCCGTTTTTTTTCACTGCAAATAGCACCGTATATAAAATAATAACTTTTTTCGTCCTGCCGCTCTATTTTTCCGAGCAAAGCAATTGATCTCGATCCAAGCTCCATGATAGCCGATACCTGATGCAGATATGTAATTACATAATCTTCTATATATATGCAATTGTAGTTATCGTTTTCTCCTATTTGACATATATTTTTGGGCAATTCCATCTATTTCAACCCCTTCCTATATTTATTTTTTAACCATACTCGCTGGTTACCCATGAAAAATATATCACAATCAGAATTTTTATTATGTCTTTTTATGTCGATGGGACTGGTGTTTTTTTCGACACTGGAGCTGCCGGCACAAAAGTTTAAATGAGGTATCTCTGTTAGCCGCCATAAGTAAAAGCATTCCTTGCCAGATGGTCCGGCCGGAATGCTTTTAGGAAAAATAGTAATATTATTTAAATTTGTAAATAGTTGTCGTATTATTTAC
>JAEWWQ010000457.1 GCA_023458855.1 Bacillota bacterium | reverse complement strand
TAAGTGTAATAATAATCATGGTCCCAAAAATACAGATATTGGAAAGTCCTGCTGCATTCTTTTTCATACGGTAAATCATTCCTGCAATTGTCACATAATTTTTACTTTTATAGTAAAAGTTCTTATTTCGTTTCAGCATCTGCAAAAAAGCAATGCTCCCAGAAGTAAATAAGAAATAAGTACCTAAGCACACAAGAAATACCGCTAAAAAGAAATCTAAGAAAATCATACTATCTAACTTTGCAATAACTGCAATCGTATATCCCGCTCCCAGGCAAAGCACCCCGGCCGTTGTAGGCAGCCACAATCTTTTGGGTTCTTTCTCTCCTTTTTTCTGACTTTGCAATAATTGTGCAGGATTAGATTTTGATACATGCAATAGATTTACCAATAAATTCAGAATAGCAACAACCCCCATCAGAACCATTGTATTTACAATGCTATGGGCTGACATCAGGAATTCTGTGTCTGTTGGCAGTGTACATAATTTCATCAGAATTGCAAATACCAGTTTTGAAAAAACTCCGCCTAAGAGAATTCCTACTACAGTTGCACCAATAAAGATACAAAATGATTCCAGAAACATCATACATGCAATATGTTTCTTTTCAAGTCCCAGAATACTATATAATGCCACCTCTTTATTTCTTTGCTTCATCAAAAAGCTGTTCGTATAGAATAAAAACGGAATCAGGATCAGAGCCAATAAGACTTTTCCAAGCAACATCAATCCACGCACATACTCAGAATATGGGACAGTTTCCAACAGTTTATTATCCAGAATCGCTTCGAATATCAGATAAATTGCCGTGGAAAATGCATAGGTCAGGATGTAGGGAAGATAAATTACCCCATTTTTCTGTATCCCCGTCATCGCAAGCTTAGGTAATATAAATAATTTACGCATGACTGCCTCCCCTGGCCTGTAGTACCGTTAATGTATCAGCAATCTTGCGATACATTTCATCGTCAGTTGATTCCCCTCGATAAAGCTGATGAAATATGCTGCCATCTTTGATAAATAGTACACGTCCGGCACATTTAGCAGCCTGAATACTATGAGTAACCATAACAATTGTCTGTCCCTCCTCATTGATCTCTTCAAACATATGAAGCAGCTGTGTTGCGGCTTTAGAATCCAATGCGCCTGTTGGCTCGTCCGCCAGTATCAGTTTGGGATTGGTAATCATTGCCCGTGCTGCTGCTGCCCTCTGTTTTTGTCCCCCCGATACTTCATAGGGATATTTCTGTAATAGTTCTGCAATACCAAGCTGCTCTGCAAGCGGCTGTAATCTTTTTTCCATTTTGCTGTATTCCATTCCCTGCAATACAAGCGGCAGCAAGATATTATCCTGTAATGTGAAGGTATCCAGAAGATTAAAATCTTGAAATACAAAGCCCAGATTATCCCTGCGGAATGCACACAATGCTTTTTGTTTTATCTTTATAAATGAAAGTCCGTCTAATAAGATTTCTCCGCTCGTCGGTTTATCAAGTGACGCTAATATATTCAGCAAAGTGGTCTTACCGGAACCTGACTCTCCCATAATTGCAACATATTCTCCCTGCTCCACTGAAAATGTCACATTGCTTAATGCCTGTACCTGATTATTTCCTTTTCTGGTCGTATATATTTTTTTTACGTTTTTCACTTCCAAAAGTGTCATTTTTCTCCTCCTGACTGATCTTTTATACAAACATTAGTATAACAAAAGAAGAAATGCATTGCCTTTACATTGGCTTACATTCCTTCTTTCAATCTTTCATTTTTGTAAGATATCTTTTTTCTGTACATCCTCATAGAGGAATTCTCTTGCCAGACAAAGCATGAATTTTGTTCCTGTACCAACTATGGAATTTACCTGAATGGTATATCCCAGCCGATCCATGATCTGCTTGCACAAGTATAGACCTATTCCCGTTGATTTCTTATCCATTCTTCCATTATATCCTGTAAAACCACATTCAAAGATGCGTGGAATATCTTCACTCCTGATACCGATCCCTGTATCTGCAATTATCAATGTCTGCGTTGTTTCCTCGAAGCTGATAGAGATGCCTCCTTTTTCTGTATATTTTATACAATTTGACAGGATTTGCTCTATACAGATGCTAAACCATTTCTCATCTGTCAGAATCATACCGGAAAACGGCTGCAAATCAAGCGACAACTTTTGTCCGATAAAACTGCCCGCATATTTCTTTACCACCTGTTTCACCATGTCATACAACGGATATTCCTGCAATAACAGATCCGTGGAAGAACTTCTGATCCGTAGGTATTGAAGTACCATATCCGCGTATTGTTCTATTCTGAATAATTCTCTCTCAATCATTTGATTCTGCTTATTTGTTTCCGATTGCAGGATCAGCTTCATCGCAGCGATTGGCGTCTTGATCTGATGTACCCACAGTGTATAGTAATCATTCATGGAATTCTCACGTTCCTGTAATAATGCACCTGCCTCTGCCTTGCCTGAGCAGATTTCTTCTATGATCTTCTGGTACATTTTCTCTGACAGCTGCTCCGTATCCGGCATTTTTTCCAGGAAATATGCACTATTCTGCAGCACTGCTAAAAGAGCTTTATAACGCTTCCAATACTGGATGTAGTCCACGATGGCAAATAACAAAATTACCGTACTGCAAAGCACCCCCGTGTATTCCATTACTACGATCGGCAATCCATATACAATCGTTATGAGTACCAGAA
>JAEWWQ010000456.1 GCA_023458855.1 Bacillota bacterium | reverse complement strand
ATGCAGTTCTTTTGACCCGTCCTCCAGTTGATCCATGATGTTTTTTAAAGTTTCTGCCAGCAGGAATGTTTTCTCTTTCATTTCCCTGATTTCTATTGCCTTCTCATAAGCCAGTTTCTTTTTATTGATATGAATGTTTCCCTCTGACAGTGTCTGAAGCTGTTCTCTGATCCACAGAATCAAAGAGGCTGTCTTGCGAGACATATAAAGAGATCCGGCAAATCCAGATAGTAACATCGCTGTAAAAGATACCAGCAATACTTTTAAAATACCAAAAAGCAGGGAAAATGATTCTCTGTCCGGAGAAACAACACAAAGAGTAAGGTCCGTTCCTTCTATTTGACAGTAGGTGTAGGAATATCCTGTCTGTTCCAGATTTTTATCCCATTTGCTGTTAAGAACCTGAGTTGCATCTGGATGGGCAGATATCGTTCCATCCGCATTCATCATAAAGGCATAACTATGGTCCGTATATTGATAATCATTCAGATAATCCGCAATGCTTTCCAGCCATATGTAACCGATAAAGACACCAGATTTTTTATAATTAGAATAGATCGGCGTGGCAATTCCTATGACCGCTCTTCCCGTACTTTTTGAAATGACCGGCTCACAGACTACTGTTGTCTCTTCTTCCCAAGGCTTCTGATAGGCTTCATCAAAGCGCAATGAAATCCCATGTCCCATTTTTCCTTCCGAATGAGCCTGTTCCGTACCATTTGCATTGGTTATAATAAAATGAGACCATTCTTCTTTTCCTTTTATTGCAATGAGATTCTGTAAGTAAGGTTCCGCCTGCGTGTAATCGAGAGATTCTACCTCCTGCCTGGCTGCTGCCATATCCACAACTGCTTTATATTTCTCAAGTTTCTCTTCAATTTCTTTACTGAGCATGGAGGCGTACATCTTTCCATGTTTTGTATTTTCCTGTTTTGTCTGATTGTAAATATACAGACAGATGACTAAGAGTATACAGGTAAATGGAATTAAGAATACTATTATCAGATTTTTAAAGAAAAGACTTCTAAGTGTTTTTTTACTATGCATATTTGACATCAGTCTCCTGTTTGGTTTTCTTAAGTCTACCAAATCGGGGGCTGAAAACTATCAACGAGAAGTAAATAGATTGTAAAATCTATGCTTACTGATATGCGATTCCGCTAATTGTCAGGTTTAAGTACCTGGAATCGTCCCGTAATGATATCTCGAACGGCTCTACGCTATTTTCTTCCTGCTGTATTACTCTTATTGTAGGTCTTAAACAGACTGATTCATAATTTTCAACTACAATACCAACCCAGTTATTGCTTAGTTGTACCATTGTTCCAACCGGATATGGCGCAATTTTGTGGATAAATATATCTACTATCTTCGGGTCAAACAGCGTACCGGAACCACCCATAATATATTCCATGGATTCGGATGGATTCATTGCCTGTCTGTAAGTCCTTTCCGAAGACAATGCATCATAAACATCAGATATGGCTATGATCTTACCAAACAGGGAGATTTCGTCTTTCTGCTTTCCATATGGATATCCCGAACCATCATATTTTTCATGATGATCTACAATGGCACGACTACTCATTGTAGGCAGATTGAACTTTTCATTTACATACTCATATCCAAGTCTGGAATGTTCTTTTATCTTATCAAATTCCTCATCCGTCAGCTTTCCAGGTTTATTTAAAATCTTCTTATCAACGAATACTTTTCCTATATCGTGCATCAAAGCACCTAACCCAAGCTTTACCAGGGTATTTTTTTTAAGCCCTAATGCAATCCCCAGAATAATAGAGAGAACTGCTACATTAACAGAATGGGAATAGGTATAATTATCAAAGCATTTTAAGTCAATCATATTGACCATCATGCCTTTATTATCCAGCAGTTGATCAATAATATCCTCGACCTGCTTCTTTATTTCGGCTTCCTTAAATAATTGTTTGCTTCCATGCTCTGCCTTCATAAATATTTTTTTTATGCCGCTCATTGTCTTGATGCGCAAGTTATCGCTGATTACATTTAAAACTTCAATATCTTTTGAAATATCATCATTAATATAGATTCCTGGATATTTCAGTCTCATGATACTGTCTATATAGCTCTGATTCAGCGTGACTCCACACCTAAGTAATAGTTCATTATTTTTACCATATATTGTTTTTGCCAGCTGCATACCTGACCGTAAGCAGTTTGTGGGAACAAATCTCATAATTATGTTTATCCTCAGTAATTACATTATTTTTTTCATCTCAATATAATGCCATGATTTTAGAAATTTAACAAGACTTAAAATAATTAATCTAATGTCAGTCCAAGATATCCATTCTGAAACAACTGGTTAAACATGCCTGGCAAAATCATTCCATTTGCAGTTCTTTGCCCTAAAGAACCACTAAAAACCGGAAGCCTTACAGAAGCCTTCTGACATTGAAATTCTTTTCCAATGGTAATTATTACCATCTCCAGTAATTCATCCGATAATGTTGTTTCTCTTACATACAGACAATTTTCATACGCATAACACATAAGAAGATACTCTTTACCGCCAGACTCAATACAATAACTTTTTCCTCCAAGAAATTGATTTTCTTTGTAGGCATACAGAATTTCTTTCTGGTTCCACATAACTGTTCCCTGATAGGAAAGATATTTATTTCTCATTCTTCCGTACGTATCGGCATTTACTTCCCTTATACTCGACATAGGCAAATTTGTATTTTCTGTATCATCGGAAAAAGTAAAGGATCTTTTATTCTGATAAAAAACAGTTTCAAATCCCAGTTTTTTATAATAGGCATACAGACTTTCCGATGCCGGAACCAGAACTAATGCCGCATTTTCTTTTTTTGCCAAAGAGTATGCCCGTTTTAAAAGTCCGGCGGCATACCCTCTCCCACGGTATTTCTTTGTCGTTCCAACGCCGTAGATATAATAGATTTTTCTGTTTCCTTCTTCCAAAACAAGGGTTCCCGGTATCATGGTAAGCATGGAGACCGGACGATTAGATTCCATATATACAAGCTGATTCTCAAAGATATGGCTGGATTCCATATATATCTGTTGATTTTCAAAGGTATGCGCAGCTCTCATCTGATTAGAAAAGAAAAAATCAATATACGCTTCTTCATCACCAAAACATTCTTTCCAGATTGCTTTTAAATCCGGCAACATGGATTGGTCCGCAAAACAGTACATTACATCACCCCTTATGCTCTTAAAACATTACTATTCAGCCTGTTACCTTAAGACAGCCTCATATTTATCAAGGAGAATATCTGGATAATAAGAAAGTTTTGCTTTTCTTAATCCTTCATCCCCAACATCCTCTTCACGGTTTACATAATTATAGTTTTGACAATTATGCTCTACAAACTGCTGATTGATTATCGGATACGCTCCCTGAATATCAGGAAACGCTTTTTCTATATGGACTACAAAGGTATCACTGGATAACGGTTCTCCCATGGTATATGCCACAATTTCTCCCTTCCGTCTGATAAAGCCTCCCTGCAGCTGTAGTTCTCCAAAGTGCTGAAAAGCTTGTTCCACTGCACAAAACTCTTTTTTTAATTCCTCATCCTTTCCACAGCCATGCAGTTTACACCACTTTACGCTCATTTCAAAACATTCCTGTAAAGTTTCCTCAGTAATATCAAAATAGCCCCAGTCTTCACAGTCTTTGAATCTTGCAATGTGGTTCCTTTTTCCCTTCATTTTCTTACCGGCAAGGTTTGTGAGTTTTTCCGCTGTATAAATATAATCACTTTCATCTCTTCTTAATGTGAAGATAAATGTATCCGGGAACCATTGCTCTAACTCTTTTACCTGTTCTGATGTGATGCCCCTTAAGCGGAATTTTATACCCCTTTCTCTTGCATCCTGCATAAGAGCTTCCACAGTTTCTTTCTTTTTATCATTACCTGCCGGATAAGTATAAGTAATCTGTCCTTCCCCTCCTGTCATCGCACAGAAATTACCATAGACCTCTGCAATCATAAGATCATACGCTTTTCGCCAGATATAATTATTCGTAAAAGAATATTCGCATCCTTTGTAATCTGCTTTTTTGAAGCAGGTATCTACCCAGGCTTTATCCTTTAACTCTATTTTCTTAAAATCTACCATCCTATATTTTTTCCTTTCTTAGACATCTTTTTCTTATGTTTTCCATTATAATGAATCTTATCATAAATATACTTACGCCCTGAATATAAAATTCATCAAAATAGTACTAGCCGGAAATATCTTAAATATCATATTTCCAGTTAGTACTATTATTATATATCCCATATCTTTTTACGTAAACAGCAATATAATACTAAAAAACAGTTATAACTTAATAAAATTAATACAGACTTTCTAAAAATGCATATCAGCTATATCAGTTTGACTGTATCTTTACCGATAGGATTCCTTTAATATCTTAATTACACTTTCATGATCAATCGGACAAGGATCTACTGCAAATAGTCCTCCCATTGTTTCCCTTGCATTTTCAGCTATCTTCGGTATTTCTTCCTCTTTTATTCCATATTCGGACATTTTTAAGTCTTCAACACCGCAGTTTTTCTGAAGTACAACAAGTGCGGTAACAAAATCTGCCGCTTCTGTTGCGTCTGTCTTTCCCAATGCTTTTGCCATAGCGACCATTCGTTCCTTACATGCACCTGATGCTGCCAGAAATGAATAATATGCCTTACTGATCATAATAAGCCCTGCCCCATGCGGGAGTTCCGGATGGTATGCACTAAGTGCATGCTCCATGGAGTGTTCAGAAGTACAGCCGGATGTTGACTCTACAATACCGGACAGTGTATTCGCAAGCGCCACGTTCGCCCTTGCTTTTTCATTATTACCATCCTTTACAGCATCTACAAGACTTTTTCCAATCAGAGAAATTGCTTTTAGGGCAAATAAATCGCTCATTTCATTTGCTGTTGTATTCAAATATCCCTCTGTACTGTGAAAAAGTGCATCAAATCCCTGATAAGCCGTTAAGTGGGATGGCACCGTCATCATTAGTTCCGGATCGACTACGGATAAGACAGGAAAGGTCTTCTCATATCCAAAGCCTATTTTCTCGTGCCCATTCGTAATAACCGTCCATGGATCAGCCTCTGTTCCGGTACCTGCTGTTGTTGTAATTGCAACGATTGGCAATGGTGCGATTGGAACTGCTATTCCTTTCCCACTGCCTCCCGATACATAATCCCAATAGTCGCCTTCATTTGTTGCCATAACGGCAATTGATTTGGAAGAATCAATACTGCTCCCTCCACCCAGCCCGATCACAAAATCACACTTCTCATTTCTGGCAAGGAGGGCACCTTCGCGGACATGGTCAATAATCGGATTGGGAAGTATCTTGTCAAATATTACATATTCTACATTTGCTATTTTCAATTGTTCCTGTAATCGTTCCAGATATCCATACTTTTTCACTGAGGTTCCTGCTGAAGTAACGATTAGTGCCTTTTTACCCGGTAATTGCTGTTGGTGCAATTCCTTTAATTTTCCTTTTCCAAACAAAATGCGGGATGGCATATAATAATTAAAACCCATAGTTTATCTCCTCCTTTAAGGTAACACGTTTCCGGCTGCACGGTATATTTCATACCACTCTTCTCTTGTTATTGTGATTTCAGCTGCCTTGCAGCAGTCTTTCAGACGTTCTTCATTCATGGTCCCTATGACCGGCTGCATATGTGCCGGATGGCGTAGAATCCATGCAACTGCTACGGTAGTATTCTTTACTCCATATTTTTCTGAGATACTATCAATCACTTTATTTAGTTCCGGAAATTTATCATTTCCTAAGAACACACCTTCAAAGAATCCGTATTGGAATGGTGACCATGGCTGAATAGTGATATCATGCAATCTGCAATAATCAAGTACGCCGCCATCTCGGTTAACAGCTGAGTCATTTAGCATGTTCACATTGATACCTGCCGAAATCATAGTTGCATTGGTAATACTTAACTGAAGCTGATTTGCAACAATATTCTGTTTTAATGATTTCTGTAATAACTGCATCTGCATCGGGTTCTGATTCGACACACCAAAGTTACGTACCTTCCCAGAGCTTTCTAATATTTCAAAAGCTTCTGCTACTTCCTCCGGTTCTATTAATGCATCCGGTCTGTGAAGCAGCAATACATCCAGATAATCAGTCTTTAAACGCTTCAGGCTGTTCTCTACAGAAGTAAGAATATGTTCCTTCGAAAAGTCAAAACGATTTCCCGGCACAATGCCGCATTTTGACTGCAGTACAAT
>JAEWWQ010000455.1 GCA_023458855.1 Bacillota bacterium | reverse complement strand
AATTGTACAGGACACATCCGGACTGGGCCATAGCCATACCGAACCGCATTGCCGGACTTGCCAGAAATCAGTATGTCCTTGACTTTTCCAGACAGGAAGTGCTGGACTATATTTATGAAAGCGTGGCAAAGATTTTACGAAGTGCCAATATTGAATATGTAAAATGGGATATGAATCGTCCGTTAAGTGATATCGGAAGTGCAGCCCTCCCGGCTGACCGGCAAGGTGAATTGTACCACAGATATGTGCTTGGGGTGTATCAGATGCAGGAACGGTTGATAAAGGAATTTCCACAGCTGCTATTAGAAAATTGCTCGGGCGGTGGTGCCAGATTTGATGCGGGTATGTTATATTATAGCCCACAGATCTGGTGCTCGGATGACACGGATGCTGTTGAAAGATTAGAGATACAGGAAGGCACAGCTATGATTTATCCTCTTTCTGCCATGGGAGCACATGTAAGCGACTGCCCGAACCATACGGTTGGCCGCGTGACTCCTTTTGAGACAAGAGGCTATGTGGCGTTGGCAGGAACGTTTGGGTATGAGCTGGATGTGACGAAAATTCCGCAAGAGGACGCAGCTATGATTCCGGAGCAGATTGCAATGTACCATAAGTATAATGATCTGGTGAGAATGGGTGATTACTATCGGTTAGCATCTTATTCCGAAAACCGTATGTATGACTGCTGGGAAGTGGTGTCGAAGGATAAGAGGGAAGCGTTGGTGACATTCATACAGGTTATGAATCGTGCCAACAGCAGAAGCAGAAATATCAGACTAAAAGGATTGGATGCAGAAAAACAATACAAGATAGAGGGAATGGAAAAGGAATATTTTGGAAGCACCCTTATGAATGCAGGTATTCAGGTCCAGAATCCCTGGGGGGATTTCAAGGGACAATTAATTCATATTGTGGAAAAATAGAAGAAAGAGGTATGAAAAGGGTATGATGGAACAAATTAAGATTGAGGAGAACGGGGTCTATATTGTATTTGGCATTAACGAAAATAAGGAATTAAAACTGTTGCATTTTTCTTCTGTGGAACTGGATGAAAAGAATTTTACAGAACCGCAGTTAATAAAGGAATCTTTTCAGTTGGTACAGGTCAACTTTTCGGGTTATAACAGACCATATGAACGGCACGGCAATAAGTATATCGTAACAGCACCAGGCTATTTGCTGAAATATGTGGATATGCAGGATGAAGTGAATGAGATCGGCCGTTTATTGACAATTACACAGGAAGATACTGAAGTGACTGGCACAAGAGTGGTTACCTATATGCAGTTTTATAAGGGTACAGCAATCGTACGATGCCATAATGTAGTAACAAATATAGGGATGCAGGTACAGACGTTAGAGTATATCTCATCCTTCTGTTATTTTGGCCTGGAAAAAGAAGGAGCATCTTCTTCGGATGATAAGATGTACTTAAGCTATGCCAATAATGGCTGGCAGAAGGAAATGAGCTGGAGAACACAAAGCTTCGCAGAACTGGGCATGGCACAGACGCAGCCTACTATTTTCCAGCGTACCTCCAAGACAATCGAGGTGACAAATACAGGTAACTGGTCCACCAAGGAGTATCTTCCGATGGGATATGTGGAAAATAGGGAAGCAAAAACAAGTCTCTTCTGGCAGATTGAGCATAACGGTTCCTGGCATTACGAAATTGGAGATATGCATGGACACTTTTATACCTGCATCAGCGGACCGACAGAGATACAATCGCATTGGTCAATAGATTTAAAGCCAGGTGAAAGCTTTACATCAGTTCCGGTAGCGGTAGGTGTCGGACATGATGATTTATCAACGGATATGGGAGAACTGACTAAGTACCGACGGATGATCAGAAGAAAAAATGACGATAACGAAAATCTTCCGGTTATATTCAATGATTATATGAACTGTTTGTTTGGAGATCCGACGACAGAGAAGGAGCTGCCACTTGTAGATGCGGCCGCAAAATCCGGCTGTGAATATTTTGTCATTGACGCGGGATGGTATGCGGCCGGCGAATGGTGGGATAATGTTGGAGAATGGCAGGAGAGCAGAGAAAGATTCCCAAATGGTCTGAAGGAAGTTACAGATTACATTCGAAGCAAGGGTATGATTCCGGGTGTCTGGTTAGAACTGGAAGTTATGGGAATCAACTGTAATAAAGCCAAAAGTGTTCCGGATGACTGGTTCTTTGTACGTCATGGAAAACGTGTCTTTGACAGAAGTCGTTACCAGTTGGATTTCCGTAATCCGGCTGTAATTGAACATGCAACAGAGGTAGTAGACCGTGTGGTCGGAGAATATGGAATAGGTTATATCAAAATGGATTACAATATTGAGCCGGGCATTGGTACGGAAATCCACGCAGACAGTGTGGGGGAGGGTATGTTGGAGCATGAAAGAGCATATCTGAAGTGGCTGGATTCTATTTTTGCGAAATATCCAAAGCTTGTTATCGAGAACTGCTCAAGTGGTGGCTTGCGTATTGACTATGCAATGTTAAGTCGTTACAGTATTCAATCTACAAGTGACCAGGAAGATTATCGTAATTATGCAACGATTGCAGCAAATGCAGTAACAGGCGTGGCACCGGAACAGGCGGCTGTCTGGTCCTATCCTTTGCGTGAGGGAGATAAAGAAGAAGTCATTTTTAACATGGTAAATGCAATGCTGTTACGTATTCACCAAAGCGGTCATCTTGCAGAACTGACACCGGAACGTATTGCTCTGGTAGATGAGGGAATCAGCTATTATAAGAAGATAAGACAGGATATTAAGAAGGCCCTCCCGTTCTGGCCGATCGGACTGGCGGATAATCTTGATAAATGGGTAGCAGCAGGATTGAAAACAGAACATAAAGCTTATCTGGCAGTCTGGAGAAGAGGCGGTGAGAAGAGAGAGCAGTCACTTCCCCTGGCAGCATTTTTGCAGAACACCAGGCAAATTACAATCACGCAGGCATATCCGGAAAAGGAACTATGCCAGTATACTTATGATGATGTGAAAGGAATGCTGCATGTAAGATTTGAAAAAGAGACAATGGCCAGAATATTTGAAATAACGTATTAAAATATTGTTACAGCTCAGCAATGAATACCGCGAGGTGTTTTTTGTGAGCGAAGGTCACAGAAAACCCGAGTTTTTCACGCGCGAAATTATGAAGAATGCATAATTTCTGTGCATAACTGTTGCTATGAAGCCGTAAGGCTGAATAGTAACAGAATATTTGAAATAACGTATTAAAAATGTTGACAAAGGAAATTGCATTCATTACAATACAATTAGTTAAAATAAAGTAAAAAGTACTTAAAAGTACTTAAACGAGGAAAAAGATGGCTAAGAAAGTAAAAATGGCTGATATCGCAGCTGCATTAGGCGTTAGTACAGTGACGGTATCCAAGGCATTGTCAGAACAAAAAGGCGTAAGTGAAGAAATGCGCGAAAAGATTAAAAAACTTGCGGATGAATTGGGTTATAAGCAGCCTTCCCTGATGAAAAGTAATAAAAAGAACCAAAGTTATAATATTGGTATTATTGTACCGGAAAGATATTTTGGCAAATATGATTCTTTTTACTGGCAGATGTATCAGGAGGTAACAACAAAGGCAGTGCAGAAGGAATGTTTCACCATGCTGGAGGCAATTAACGCTGCAGACGAAGAAAATCTGGTACTTCCTAAGCTGATCAAAGAGAAAAAAGTGGACGGCGTCATCCTGATTGGTCGTCCGAGCAATGCATATGTACAGTTGTTAAGGGAGGAAGATAGTCTTCCGCTTGTATGTCTGGATTTTTTCGATGAGTCAAGCAATTGTGATGCGGTCATATCTGATGGATATTACGGAACCTATATGCTGACCAATTACTTATTTGATATGGGACACGAAGATATTGCTTATGTAGGGACTCTTCTTTACACGAGCAGCATAACAGACCGTTATTTTGGATATTGTAAATCTTTGATGGAACATGGAAAAAAAATAGAGCCAGACCGAATTATCAATGACAGGGACTGGGAGAATGGCAATGTATCTGAGGAAAATATCCATTTGCCGGAGCGGATGCCTACGGCATTCGTATGTAACAGTGACCTGACGGCGAGTACTTTGATTAAGGTATTACGTAAAAAAGGGCATCGCATTCCGGAAGATGTCTCGGTAGTTGGATTTGATAATTA
>JAEWWQ010000454.1 GCA_023458855.1 Bacillota bacterium | reverse complement strand
GAGTTATCATAGCTTTTATCTTCGCGTTACATATAACCGTTGTCTCCGGATATCTGAGCAATAACTCTGCCATCGTTGCCGAATGATCCGGTTCCATATGCTGTACTACAAGATAGTCCAGTTTTCTGCCATTCAGAATATATTGGACATTTTCAAAGAATACTTTTCCAACCGCTTTATCAACAGTATCAAGTATTACCGTTTTCTCGTCCATAAGAAGATAGGAATTATAAGAAACACCTGCCGGAACGGAATAAACACCTTCAAACATTGCAAGTCTTCTGTCATCACATCCTACCCAAAATAAATCACTCAAAATTTGTTTTGTACAATACATACACATCATGTCCATTCTTTTTAATTAGTAAAATATTTATTGGAATTTTCTTATACATCCATGCAATTTATTATACCCAATATATAATAATATTAATTATAGCAGACTATGTGATAAATTCAAGTAAAACAGTTTATATTTATCTGTTTTCAAATTACTTTCTCTCTGCTGTTAATGTAATTAAAAACTGACAGCCACAGTTCACATTCTGATTTGCTTCATTTTTGCTGCAAGGCACAAGCTGTATTGCAAATCCATGTGCCGCCAGAATATTCTTCACAATCGCAAGTCCAAGTCCGCTTCCTCCTGTTTTCGAATTTCTTGCTTCATCCACTCTTACAAACGGTTCAAAAATAGTGTCCCTCAATCGTTCCGGTATCCCGATTCCATTATCTCCAATTATAACTTTCCATGTTCCCTCCTCAGATATTTCTTCTGCTTTTACATAAATAGTTGTTCCGGCATCATTATATTTTATCGCGTTCTCAATCAAATTGGAAAATACTCTTTCCATTTGCAGTTCATCCATATTACATAAGATCATATTGTTTTCCTGCGGAAGAGAAAAGTCCAAATTCATTCCCGCCTTTTCTATTTCAGGTTGATATAAAAGTATCTGTCTGGTAATGAATTCACAAAAATCAACTTTTTTCTTTTGTAATGTCAATCGTTTATTTTCTGTTCTTACGTATGTAAATAAGTCCGTAATTAACTGATTTGCACGAACACTATTCTGATAGAGGACTCTATAATACTGTTCTCGTTTTTCTTCCTCTAAACTTTCACTTTCCAGCAATACTTCGCTATATCCCTGTATCGACGCCAGAGGATTCTTAAGATCATGGGAAAGTTCCATTAATATTTTCTGCCTGTCCATTTCCAGTTTTTCTCGTTTTTCTCTTTCTAACTGCAGGCTATCAGAAAGTTTATCAAATTCTTCTTTTAACTCTTTAAATTCACCTTCCATTACTGTCTGGATTCTGTCATCATATTTATTTTGAGATAATCTTTTGGTATAACCGCTAAGTTCCTTTAATGGCCTCGTAAATTGGCGGGCCGTTATTTTCGCACTGATAAAAGAAACCAAAAATACCAGGAACAGATATCCCAAAATAGCAATACACAGCATCATAATATCATATTTCGCGTTTTCTCCTTCCAGATTCATCCCTATCATAAATAAGATTCTGAGTTCATTTGGAAATGATACGATCACCCAGTAATTTCCTCTTTCACTATATGCTGCATCACATTGGTAATCAGAATCTGCTCCATCCGAATTTCCAATCTCCAACATTATATTCGCATATTCTTCTTTACTCAAAGCACCTTCCGTCCACAGTTTTTTCCCGCACAAGTGAATACTCTGGAAGTCATCCGTTATAATATCCACAGTTCCGCCATGTTTCTCAATTTCTTTAAATTCAATTTCCGAATAACTCTCATACAATAAACTTTCTGCTTTAAATTGTTCATTCATATAATTATTTTCCGTAAAATTGCTTAGAACATCCAATATAACTAGTGGCAGCAAAGAAACCAGTAAATACATAAGAAACAAATATCCGTTATTTTTTCTGATTTTTCCTGCTATCGTCTTTTCCCGCATATCTTATCCTCTTGTGTTGCTTAACTCAAATCTGTTTTGGCTGCTAATTTATATCCGATACCGCGAAAGGTCGTAAGATATTCCGGTTCTTTTGGATTATCCTCGATTTTATTTCTCAGATGATTGATATGTACCATGATTGTATTATCATCATAAAAATATTCTTCCCCCCATACCGCGTGATATAACTGTTTTTTTGTAAGAAGCCGGTTCTGATTTTCCATAAAGAATACTAACATTTTATATTCTTTGGCATTCAGCGATAATTTTTTATGTTCTTTATAAACACTTGCGCTTAATATGTCGACCTGTATCTTACCGCAGACAAGAATATTTTCCGTCGATTTCCCACTGTCATTGATGCACATGCGGCGATACCATACACTGATCCTTGCTTTCAATTCCGCCATGCTGAACGGTTTTACCAGATAATCATCTGCACCAAGCGATAATCCAAGGATCCTGTCTATTTCCTCCCCCCTTGCCGTCAGAAACAGGATGGGTACATTGCTCTTTTCTCTGATTTTTCTCATAACGCTGATTCCATCCAACTGAGGCATCATAACATCCAAAAGACAGATATCTATCATTTCCCTTTCGAATACAGCAAGCGCTTCTATTCCATTTTGAGCCGGATACACGCTATAGCCCTCACCCATAAGCTGCTCCATTAAAAGTAAACGAAAATCCTGTTCATCCTCTGCAATAAGTATTTTCATCGACATCCTCCCTCACCCGTCCTCTTTTTGCTGCTTGTATATTATATTATACACGAATCACTGCCGATTTTGGAACTGTCATCCATTATAATAATGGATTATACATGCCTAAAATACCCAAAACTAAAAAAAATCCGATACAACTGAATGAAAATATGATGTTCAGAACCTTACTTCTTTTATTTATTACTTTCTCGGAAAGCATATTTTTTATTGTTAGAACAGATACCATTATACCAACCATACAAATCCCCATATTTAGAAATACATGATATCTCAACTGTGAAAAATAGTAACCGGAACTAAATTCAATTAAGTAAATAAATAGATTCACTATGAAACTCATGATTGCAGCAATATTTATAAAAGGCATACCATATAACTTTGCACTCCCTTTCTTTCTCATCATAAAACAGAAAATATAGTGAATCAAAAGTAAGGTCATGCTAAGCAGCAATATTGACACTACTGAAATAATCATATATGCAATTAGTTTTTCCTCCCATGATACCCGGAAATAATCCTGGATATATGTAAACTTTATTTTTCCATTATCCATCTTATGAAAAGCGGCATGGGTACCATCTTTACAATTAACAAATACCCCCGCTTCTACCTGCTCATATCGCTCCTTATTGATATATAATGCATGTTCGTCTGCCATTTTGACTGAAAAATCATAAAACGGAAAAGTGTACAGTATCTTGGACATACCCTTGTGGCATATTCTGCCTGACTGATAGGAACCTGTAAATTCACCCACATCCGGCAGGTCTTTTGTCAATGCTTCTGCACCTTCCTCTTCCATCTGCTTTTTGATTTCTTCTGCCGGTTTTCCAACCAAATGCCAGCCAATCTGATGCACAATATCCTCTCCGGCATCCGTATTCGCTACTGCAACTACTACAAAATCCTGCTCCGGGACAATTGCAAGAAATGTATTAAAGTAGTTTGTCTCTCCGTTGTGCCAATAAGTGGGACTTGCTCCTTCATATTGAAAAAAGCCATGACTCACACCTGCAATTGCCTTGTCTGACTGATAAGTAGTCTGGAATAATTCCTCCCCTGTAGTCTCCTTTTTAAATAGATCATTATCACTTTTAGCAGAAAGCTGCATTCCAAATTTTAATAAATCGTATGCCGTACCATTTGCTGCACCTGCCGGATACATACTTACATAGGTGTGTGTTTCTTTTTCAAGTTTTCCATCCTCACAGGAATAAGCATTGCTCCTATTATTTAAGGCCGATTCATTATCAGAAAGCAGCGGATGCATACTTGTATGACTCATACCTGCCGGTTTCAATATATTCTTTCTCACATATTCATACAAATCCATCCCAGCGATACACTCTACTACATATCCCGCCAGTCCCGCTCCATAATTGGAATAGGTACATACACTTCCCGGATCATAATATTGCTCCGCTTCTTCTTCCAATAATGATTCCTTTAAATCAAGCATATTGTCCTTATCATTAAATACACCGATTAAATACTCATCAAACCCAGCTGTATGATTCATTAGATTTAGCATGGTGATTTTTTTCTCAGCTTTCATTTTGGAAACAAAATCTTTTGGCAGATAAGTTCTGATATCTTCCTCCAGATCGAGTTTACCTTCTTCATATAGCTGCATTGCAGCCACCCATACCATAGTCTTTGTAGTTGACCCTAATTCAAATACTGTATTCTCAGGATCAACCGGAATTCTTTTTTCAATATCTTTGAATCCATACCCCTTTTTAAATACTACTTTGCCATCCTTGGCTACTGCAACGGCCATTCCCGCTACTGTTTTTCCAATGACCTCCAAAGTCATATCATCTATTACATTTTCCAGTTGCCGGATCGGTATTCCCGACGGTGTTTTATCCTTCTCTTCATCATATACTTTGTATACTCCGTTCTTTGCAAATATATTAATGGAATGCAAAGAAACAGAACCTATTACCATTATTGTCGCTAACATTACTGCTATTGATTTTACCCAATATTTTTTCATGATGATTTCCTCACTTTTTTTGCTTTTCCAAGTATTATAAGATACCTACATAAAATACATTTCATATCTGTCTTAAATTTAGCTTAAATATAGCGAAGAAATCTTTTATTTTGGTTCTATTATATCAAAAGCTCCTGCATTACCTGTAAACCCTGTTTTCCCGCTTAATGCACCTTCCATCATGGAAAGGAATGCATTGTGATTACTGCAGGAAAAGGAACGGCTCCCATTTGCTATGTCACCATTCTCATTGATCCTTTTATTCGTAAAACTATAATTGGCGGTCTGTGTAATCTTTACAAACTCATCTTTCTGAGGTGATCTGGTAATACAATAAGACATAATACGTGCCAGATCTTCCGCTGTCGTGGAATGTATCTTATCTCCTTTGGTAGCATCCAATCCATTCGGTGTAATAAAATATGTATTGTAACAGCCAATATCCCGTGCCTTTTGATTCATCAATTCCGCAAAGCCCTCTACACTTCCACTAATATGCTCTGCTATCACTACAGCACTGTCATTATGCGATTCTAACATCAGTGAATACAGCAGGTCTCCCAGTCGATAATATTCTCCTTCCCTTACATATAACTTTACTTTTGGCATTGTGGAAGCATAATTACTAACTTTAACAAGGTCATCCGGATTGCCGTTTTCTAATGCCAGTATACATGTCATGATTTTCGTTGTGCTTGCCATAGGCATGATTTCTTTTTCATTTTTTCCGTATAAAATACGCCCGGACTCTGCATCCATTAATACTGCAGCCCGAGCGTATAACGTTTCTTCAAAATCAATATTTTCTTCAGCTTGTACGGTATTTCCGATGCTTCCGCAAATCAAAGCAGCCATAATAACAAATGCACTTATCAGATAGTAACTGATTGTGTGTCTTTTTTTATGTTTGATGCATCTATCCATGTTACAGCCTAACAATTCTTTTCTTAAAACATATGATTATCACATATTTTTTATACCTTGAAAGCAAAAATCCAGCATCCATTTTCTGCACTGTTCTATCTTAACAGTTGGATCATATCCCTGCTCTTTCCCCATCTTCGATAACATTTCACAAGGGAATTCTTCACACTGCCCACAAAAGAGAAGCTTTCTGTCCTCACAGCAGCTTTTCACACCACATACACCGCCCCAGAAAGGTTTGTCCATATGCAGACATCCCTTACAGTTCACCTTTCCTTTTCGTTCACACGAATTACAACATACCCCGCATCTTGATTCGAACATAATTTTTTCCTCCTTTTCATGCTCTATATTTTTAAGTTCTTATATATAGATGCATAAAAAGATTCAAAGATACGTTAATTTCATTTTAAAGATAAAATCGTCCTCTGATACCACTCAGTGTCTGGCTTTTTATCTGGCATATTACTGTATAAAAAGTGAATCTTCGCTCTGACAGACGGATTAAACTTATAAGTACCAGACTTTTCTTCCAGCATATCCAATATTTTCCTTGCTGCCTGTTGGTTTTTCTCTCTGCTCTTACTGAATTCTATCCATGCCCTGCAACTGCATGGGTTCTTCGCATCAAGCAGATTACAGTGATCACTAAAGAAAGCATCCAGATTCATTCTTGCCCTATGCAGAAGCCCCTTTGTAGCTGCTTCCGACAATTCCAGTATTTCAGCAACTTCCTCTGCTGACAGACCAAACATATCAATCAGGGAAAATGTAATTCTCTGTCGCAAAGTAAGCTTTCTTACCATTGCATAGAAACATCCGTTCTGCAGCTCTTTCACAGATTCTTCTACTAACACCTCTTCATCAGGTAATGGATTTTCCCTCAAGAGAAATCTTCCTTCCTGTTCCAAGGTCGTTATGTCTTCTACGTATACTACCTTTTTAGTATCATTTTTACGGTAATCCATGAGAAAGTAATGAAAACATATTGTACGCAACCATTTTTTAATTGCTTTTTCCTCTTTCAGCTGATTTAGATTTTTCCATACCTGAATAAAAGTTTCCTGGGCAATGTCTTCCGCTTTCTGAGGATGGCAGGTCAATTTCAGGGCATAGCGAAAAACATATGCTCCATATTCGTGAATCAGGTTTTCAATTTCCATCCAACTTCCTCCTGCTGATATTATACATCTAACTTCATTTGAATTTCTTCTTCAGCCTGCTCTTTAAAATCTTCAATTTGTTCGGCATTTAACTCTGGAAGATCCTCCAGAGATCTTACCCCAAAGCTTCTTAGGAATTGCTCTGTAGTGCCAAAAAGCAGCGGTCTTCCCGGTGCATCCAGACGGCCTAATTCCTTAATCAGATCCAGTTCTACCAGACGGTTTACCGCATGGTCACAACTAACACCCCTGATTTTCTCGATTTCTAATTTGGTAACCGGCTGTTTATATGCAATAATAGATAAGGTCTCAAGTACGGTGTCTGTTAAAACATACTTTCTGGGTGATGAAGCAACTTTTATCAGGTACTCATACATTTCTGCTTTGGTACACATCTGATAGGCACCATCCAGCTCGATAATAGAAACGCCTCTGTCTTCTGTCTGGTATTTTTCTATCATTTCTTCCACAATTTTTTTTGTTACTTTTGTATCTTCCTCTATCACCTCTGCCAGTTTAGAGACTTCAACCGATTCCCCCATCGTGAATAATACTGCCTCTATGATTGCTTCCTGCTTTATTCTCTCCACGGATATCTCTACCTTTCTAACTCCTTAAGTACTCGTTCTTTTCCATAATATTTTTTGATATTCAGACTCAGATATTAGATGTAATCATGATATCATCAAATATCTCTTCCTGCGAAATATTTATCTTCCCTATCTTCATAAGTTCTAATACAACCAGAAATGAAACTATAATTTCCATTTTTGAAGCTTGTGCTTCCAGCAAAGCACGAAAGCTAAATCTTTTATGTTCCTTCGCGTAAGCCTCTATATACAAAAATTTATCATCCATACTTACTTCGTCCTTTTCCAGACGTCCAAAAGTACTTCTGATCGGGTCAATTTTATCCTCCTGTTTTTTTACAACAGACTTAAATATCGTATGTAACTTACTAAGATTCATCTCTCCTATTAATTCTTCATAATCTACCGGCGGCCTGTAGTCTGCTACTTCAGACGGTAATGTAGGTTGTTTATACATTGTTTTTGCTGCATCTACCTGCCTGTCCTTCAGTTCATAGGACATGTATTTATACATCTTATACTCCAATAACTTTTGGACCAGTTCCGCACGCGGATCCTCTTCTTCTCCCTCTTCATTCACTTCTTTTGGTAATAACATCTTACATTTGATTTCTAACAGTGTCGCCGCCATAACCAGAAATTCACTCATTACATTCATATCCGTTGTCTGCATCTGCTTGATGTAACTTAGATACTGTTCTGTTATCAACACAATTGGTATATCATAAATATCTATTTTATTTTTGTCTATTAAATGTAACAAGAGATCCAAGGGTCCCTCAAATACTTGCAATTTTACCGGTATTGCCATCTACATATCCTTCCCCTTCTGAATTATGTATTAAATTCAGCTAATAGTTTACTAATTTTTTCCTTTTTTATCAAGTCTGTTTCCGCAAATGTACCATAATCAGCTCTCCCGGATTAAAAACTCTGATTGGCAGTGTGTGCATACCAAGGCCTCTGCTCAATATCATAGTGCTTTTTCCTCTTCTGAATAATCCACCATCATATTTAGGAAATAAACGGAATGATGGTGAAATAACACCGCCCAGAAAAGGACATTTCATGACACCTCCGTGGACATGACCAGAAACTACCAGGTCTGCTCCCCAGTCTGCATAGCACTCAAAATACTCTGGGTTATGTGCAATCATAAGCTCAAATACATTTCTTTTTGGCTTCCCCAGTTCATTCTCTATATAAGCCTGCTCCATACGTGGTTTATGACACTTTTTATAATAGCTGCGATCAATTTCTAATCCACAGATCTCTATGTTCGATTGCGCTAAAAAAGTCCGCGTATTTATCATGAAGGCTATACCCGAATCATTCATTGCACGCTCATACTCTCGATACATATCGCCATATTTATCCGTATCCAGCCTTAACCTGTACTCATGATTTCCCATTCCATAGTACACTGGGTACTTTTCTGCCACTTTCTGCATGATACGGATCGCCGGTCTCATAGATTTACCTGCCTTCGCAGTCAGGATATCTCCTGCAGCCAAAATACCGTCCGGTTGCAGCTTATCAATTGCCCTCAGCAATCTCTTATTATCTTTTCCATAAGATTTATTATGGAGATCCGACAGAAGGATCATATTGGTATCTTTCATTATTTTTTCTGATGCGACTGTATACTCTATTACCCGGAAGTGATTAGAATCCCAGATTATAATCAGCAGAAAAAAAAGTGCCACAATAATTAGTCCTACTTCTAAATGCATATATATCCACCTTTTCTACATTTTTTCATGCAGATTGTCTATTGTTTCTTACTTTTTGGATTTTTTCCCATATCAAGATGCATATAAAAAGTTACAGAAACTATTTATATGCATCTTTTATTGACTTTAAGTATATCATATTTTCTACAACAAAAAAATGTTAAATACTTTTAATACATAATCCTTATAAAGTGCTTTTTCAATAGTTTCTCCATATAAGATCGGTACACTTCCAATTTTCTTTCCCTGTATCCGATAGACAGCTTCTCCTACAACATCACCTTTCATGATGGGAGCTTCTATAACATCTTTTAATTCGATTTCTTTTTCTATTTTATTCAAATCATTTCCTTCTACATCCAGATAACGAAAAGCACCTTCATATTCAATAGGCACACTGTCTACTATGGCACCACTAATTGCAATCGGCTGTAATGCATCTTCATTTTTATCCTCATAAAGATTGCTGACACTGAATCCATAATTCAGCATCGTAATAGCATCCTGGAATCTGACCTTATAATCAGGTGCTGCCATAACCACTGCGATCATGTCAATATCATCCTTTCTGGCTGTGGCAGATAGACAATATTTTGCTGTATTTGTGGATCCTGTCTTTAAGCCTGTTGCCCATTGATATTGCTTTATCAGCTTATTGGTACTGGATAGGGTGAAATTAGTACTACCCTTCGCTGTAGTATGGGTAATATCCTCCATCCATATCTTCGTATATTTATAGATATCCGGGTATTTTGTAATTAATTCCCGAGACATTATAGCAATGTCCTTAGCCGTAGTATAATGATTGGAGGAGTTTGTCAGCCCGCAGCAATCTTCAAAGTGAGTATCCTCCATATGTAGATCCATTGCCTTCTGATTCATCAACTTCACGAACTCTTCCTCGCTGCCGGAAATATATTCTGCCATTGCTACTGAAGCGTCGTTACCACTTGCTACCGTAATACATTTTAACAGCGTATCCACAGTCTGTACTTCACCTGTTTCCAGGAATACCTGAGATCCACCCATAGACTTTGCATATTCACTTGTTACAACTGCATCGTCCAACTTGATTTTCCCTTTTTCAAGTGCTTCAAACGTCAGCAGTAATGTCATAATTTTAGTAATACTGGCAGGGCTTCTCCTCTCTGTCGCATCTTTTTCATATATCACTTTTCCCGTTGATGCTTCCATAAGTATAGCCGAAGGTGCTGCAACAGAAAGCGTTATACTTGACTGGCTTTCTTCTTCCTGGCTTGTTTCGTCTTTCATTGTCTCTTCTTCTGTTGTCTCTTCTTCTGTTATTTCTTCCGTTGTTTCTGTCTGTTTCTCCTCTATCTGCATCTGTTCTGTATATAATATCTGATCTACATTTGTGGCTGCATAAATATTCTCCCCAATAATAAAGCATAGTAATAATGACATTAGTAAGCAATTTATTATTTTTCTCATATTGCATACTCCCAGTGTATCTTCTATTACTAAACTTATTAACAGTAAAACAAATATATACCTCTATAGAAAGAATTTTTCGCAAGACAGATAGGCGGAAGCTTGCACAACTAAAAAGAAGCAGATTTCTCTGCCTCTAAACTTATCCTTAATACCAACGTGCCTTGAATGCCTGATACTTATCTACGATTCTTTCACGATATTTGCGAACATTAATTCCCAATGCAACCATTAAGTGATATATAAAATCAATCAATACAACTACCATAATTCCCCGACCAATATGGATCCCCATCTCCATAGGATATTTGTCGATCTGCATCATGATAAATCCATTTAAGAATTTTACGATTCCTATTGCATAAAATCCCCATGCTGCCGTACTCTCCAGGCACACAATACCTTGATAATTAAATGGTTTATCGTTATAATCCCACCAGACCTCCCCGAATAGCTGAAGCATAAGTCTGGCTACACAGTATTCAAATAAAGTTGCAGATACTGCTCCTGCTATGTAAAGTTGAACAACATTCCCACTTAATGGGGTTAAGAAAATGTAACAGCCTAATCCACCAAAACCATATATCGGACAAAATGGTGATGTTGTAAATCCCCTATTTGTCAATTTCCTATTACAAAACGACATATAGATGGATTCCACCAGCCACCCCAATATACTGTATATGACAAAGTAGGTGAAAAGATGATAAACATCTGTATGAAACAGTTCTCTTGTCCACATATGAATTCCCTCTTTGTTGTTTGCTTGCTCGTCTCTACAATTATATACATAACTTCTGGAAAATTGCAATATATATAACATATAAGATGAATCAGCAAGCATATCAGCTTGCCTTATGCCTTCGCGCGACTTAAGAAACACGCTTTGCGAGTTTTTAAGTTATCGCGGTATTCGTCAAATGCTTCTGCCAGCAGAACATTTTCCTCATTACTCGCATAAATAGAAAGTCCTCGGTCATATGGCCAAGGACTTATCCTTTTAGTTATATTTACGTTTTCTAGCTGCTTCAGATTTTTTCTTACGTCTTACGCTTGGTTTTTCGTAATGCTCTCTTTTACGGATTTCTTGTTGAATTCCTGCTTTAGCACAACTTCTCTTAAAGCGACGTAATGCACTATCCAAAGTTTCGTTTTCTTTAACGATTACATTTGACATAATATCACACCTACCTCTCTCCAGCCCTATATTGTGCACCATACGACTGTTCGAGTATTTTACAAAGTCTGTGTTATCCTATAGTTGAAACAAAGACTATTGATTGCACAAATAATATTATATACACAATGCCGCTATCCGTCAATACCTTTTTTAGTTTTATTCCTATTATTTAATTTGACCTTCTAATACTTTGGAAACCTCGACAAGTGCATCATGGATACCAGCCGGATTCTTACCGCCTGCCTGTGCCATATTAGGACGTCCGCCGCCGCCGCCGCCAACAAGTGCTGCGATCCCCTTAATCAGGTTCCCTGCATGTGCCCCACTGGACATTGCGCTTTCTGTAGCCATTGCAACTAAGTTTACCTTACCTTCCGCATTGGAGATAAGAACAACTACGCCTTCTCCTAACTTTCCTTTTAGCTGATCCCCCAGATCCCTCAGACCATTCATATCAACGCCGTCAACTTCTGTTGCCAATAATCTGACCCCTTTTATTTCTACTACTTTATCCATAACATCACCCAGAGCCTCTTTTGCCGCCTTGCTCTTCAGGGATTCATTTTCGCTTTGCAACGCTTTCATCTCAACCATCAGATGTTCCAATTTTTCAAGTAAATTAGCTGGTGTTGCTTTTACTGTTTTTGCTGCTTTTTCAATCTTATCTTCTAAATCATTGTAGTATGCAAGTACTCCATTACCGGTTAAAGCCTCTATTCTGCGAACACCCGCAGCCACACCACTTTCCGACAATATCTTAAATGCTGAAATAACCCCGGTATTCGCAAC
>JAEWWQ010000453.1 GCA_023458855.1 Bacillota bacterium | reverse complement strand
ATATTATTTATTCCATAAATATACTGCCGTTTAAGATTGATCTGTGCCCGCTTACATTTACTTTCTCAGGAATTATAATCAGCTATGCGATATTAAATTTCAAACTGGTAAGACTGACTCCGATTGCAATTGAAACAGTTTTTCATAATATGTTGGATGGTGTGATTATTTTTGATTCAGAAAATAATATTGTAAATTTTAATTGTTCCGCACAGAGTATTATTGCGGGGTTAGATCATGAGAAGGCGGGGATAAAAGAGATAGAAGAACTGTTTGCAGATTGTGTGGAAGTATTGGATACACTCAGGCAAAATACAGATGGAGATAATACGGTAACGATTAAGAACAGATATTACAAGGTAAATGTAAGCATCATACGAAAAAGGAAGGGTAAGATCCGAGGAAAAATATTAACTTTTAATGATGTCACGGAAGTAGAAAAAAACAGAAAAAAACTGGCAGATAATTTAAATTTTTTTCAAACGCTTATTGATGCCATACCGAATCCCATTTACTCAAAAGATGAAAATGGGATATATAATCATTGCAATACTGCTTTTACAGAATTTTTAGGAATGAAAAAGGAGGATGTACTAGGGAATACGGAGAATGAAGTATTTGAGAAAGAACTGTCTGACATGTATATGAAGTATGACAGTTATCTGTTGGAAGACAAGAAAGTCCAAAATCTTGAATCGAAGATGATGCATAGGGATGGTACTTATCACGATGTTATTTTCAGTAAATCCATGATTATTGATGAACATGGGGACAGTAAGGGCCTTGCAGGTGTCATCGTAGATATCTCTGAACAGAAAAAGAATGAAGACAAAATCAATAAGCTTTTAAAATTGAAAGAGGCAATGATCAAGATAGGATATTCTATCAACGAGATAACGAACATAGAAGATCTACTCCAATTAATACTGAATGAGGTGATAAGTTGTATTGATGACAGAAGCAGTGGTTCGGTTCTTCTGATAGATAAAAATGGTATGTTGAGAATTCCCGTGGCAAAAGGCTACAGGATGGAAGATACAAAGAAATTTTGTATCCCGTTAGAAGAACATCTGCTGTGGTTCAATAACGGAGAGGAAATAGATAAGACAGTTATTCTGAATGGGATTGATAAATTAAATGGTGTCAACATGCTTGATACGATCGAGGGAATACAAATAAAATCAACAATTTGTGCACCGGTCATGATAGAAGATGAATTATATGGCTACATAAATATTGATAGTGAGTATGATGACATATTTAATCAACTGGAAATTGACTTAATGGAATATATGAGGAACCAGGCAGCCAATGCAATTTCAAAGCACAGGCTTTATGAAGAGATACTACATTTATCCAGATATGACAAGCTGACAAATGTATTCAACAGGAGTTACTTTGAACAGGTATTCCACGCAGGAACCTGTGCTGCTGAAGAAAAAGCAGAGTTTTTCGTAGCAATATTTGATTTAGACCGTTTAAAGATGATTAATGATAACTTCGGACATCTGGCAGGTGATGAATTGATCCGAAAATTTGCGGATGGGCTGTTGTATCACTTATCCGCAGGCGGCGATATTATTGCCCGGTTTGGCGGCGATGAGTTTGTAGGAATTTTTTATCACACAGACTATGAAAACCTGATTTACAGGATCCAATCACTGATTCATTTCCTGCAAGAGAATCCGATTTTTATTGGCAGTGACAAAATTGTTTGTAAATTTAGTTATGGTGTTGTCCATTTCCCGGAAGAGGGGATAAAACTAAATGATCTGATCAGGATTGCTGATGAGCGTATGTATCAGTACAAACGACTTGAAAAATAGCTTTTCTACTATTCTTGATAAGTTCCCTCTATTGCATGAATTAAGTCTACAATAAGGGCATTGCATGGTGTTGGGATACCGTATAACTTTGCCTGTTCCACCACTGCACCATTTATTTTATCAATTTCCGTAAGTCGCTTATGATTGCGGTCCTGATACATAGAGGAGTAACCGTCCCCGGCTTCCAGACAAACCTGTTTTACCATTTGCATCATTTCTCGCCGGTCAAAATAGGTTCCGTCTGCCTCGGCAACGTCAATCGCTTCGTAAATAACACGTCTTGCAAAATCCCAGGCATACGTGTTTTTTGTCATATATCCAATTTTAGTCTGTAGAAGAGCAGTCAATGTATTGATGGACATATTAACAAAGAGTTTGCTCCAGATAATACGCTGGATATCCTCCGAAACGCTGACTTCTAATCCGCATGAATCCAGTACATCAGCAACAATCAAATCTTTATTTGAGTTCTCATCCATAGTTCCTATTGTAGTAATTCCAAATGCGGTATGATGGAATTTACCGAGTCCCATACTTACACTGTTGTGTTTGGAAGTACCGATTATGATATTCTCGCGCTGGGCAAAATGCAAGATATCACGGTCATTACCGGCACCGTTCTGCAAAGTCACGACCAGCGTATCTTTTCCGATCAACCGTTTATTTTCTTCAACAGCACGGTAGGTTTGTGTAGCTTTCACGAAAACTACCAATAAATCTACAATACCAATATCGGTTCCACTTAGCTCAGCCTTAAGTGGAATTGTAGTTTCTGCACCATGCTCCAGCATGGTTAATCCGTGCTCGTTAACAGCTTCTACCTGAGGAGCAAAGACATCAAGCAGCGTCACGTCGTTTTTTCTTGATAAATAAGTTCCATACAGACAACCCATGGCACCTGCCCCAATTACTGCAATTTTCATATAATCCGATCTCCATTCTGGAATTGATAATAAATTCTTAGGTGTATTTTATATCAGTATTTGATAGTATTATCATATAATAAACATAAAAAATAGTAAAATTCATTATATTCACATACAGGATGAAAACAATTCACATATATGTTATAATAAGAATAGGACAGGATATCTGATTTGTGAGCGATCAACAGTCGCAGATGGGAGCGGTTATGACATTTGAGTTTTGCAAAGTGTTCTTAGAAGTAACGAGACAAGGGAATTTTGTAAAGGCTGCACAAAATTTGAATCTGACCCCGTCGGCAGTCAGTCATTCGATATCAAAAGCGGAAAATGAGATGGGCTTTCAGCTGTTTCAAAGGAACAGAAAGGGTGTCACGTTAACTGCATATGGTGAAAGCGTATACCAGCAGGTGAAGCAGGTTCAGAACAGCTTGGAATCGCTGCAGCAGACAGTAGATCAATTGAACGGCTTGGAGAAAGGCTGTATTCGCATTGGTACGTTTAATAGTGTCTGTTCACAATGGATTCCGAAAATCGTTCGCGGATTTAAACAGAGTTTTCCCAATATAATGATTGAGTTATATGAGGGAACTTATGATGATGTGATAGGCTGGATAGAGGATGGAAGCGTTGACTTTGGATTCTTATCAAAATCTTGCAGGAAAAAATTGGAGTTCACTCCACTATATCAGGATCCGCTTGTATGTGTAGTGCCCAGGGATTTTCCTATCGGGGGCAGATCTTATATGACATTGGAGGATATGCGGAGTCAGCCTTTTGTAATCCAGAGGGAAGCATGTGATGCAGACATACAGAACTTTCTTTCCAAGCATCAGTTAGAGGTTCATTCTGATTGTCATGTAATAGATGACCAGTCGTCAGTGGCAATGGTAGAAAGCGGTTTTGGTATTGGAATCCTTCCAAGACTGACAACAATGGGAATTACCGATCATGTGAATATACTGGAAATCCGACCGAAGGAATTTCGGATTATTGGAATTGCTGCATTGCATCAGACAGCACTGTCTCCGGCTGCAGATAAGATGTTTCAGTATATTGTAGAGGAATTTAGAACCAACAAAGAATTTTGCCGTAATAAGGAATCCAGAAATTGCTAGAAACAAGCTATAGGTTGTGATATACTTTGGATTTAGGAACAGCGATATTGCTTGCAAAGGATGACATTGAGGCGGGTAGGGAATACAGATGAAAGTAGCAATATGTGATGATGATTTGCTTATGTGTGGAAGAATTGAGACAATACTATATGAGCATTGCAAAGCAGGACAAATACACATACAGTGCGAAGTATTTGATAACGGGATCGAATTACTGAATCAGATTGCGGATTTTAATGAATATCAGATTTATATCCTGGATATTGGTATGCCCGGAATCGATGGTCTGGAGATTGCCAGGAAAATCAGAAAAAATAGTGACTATGCCGTTATTATTTTTATTACGAGTCACCATGAGCTAATGCAGGAGGCTTTTGAAGTGCTGGCATTTAACTATTTGGTAAAGCCATTTGAAGATGAACGGGTAGTCCAGGTATTACTGAAAGCAATCGACTATGTGAAAAAGCGAAAGAAAGAATTTATATTTAAAAATGGAAAAACAACACAGGTAATTATATACGAGAAGATACTTTATTTTGAAAGTCAAAAAAGAAAGATGATAATACACACAAAGGAAGAAAGTTATGAATGCTATGCAAGTATGAAAAATACACTGAAACAATTGGATCTGCATCAGTTTACGCAGATACATGCGTCCTATATCGTTAATATGGAACGAATCAGAACAACAATCGCATTTGAGATAGAACTTCAGACAGGAGAACATATTCCTATTTCAAAAAAATTTAACAGGAGATTTAATGAAGCATATCGTGAATTTATACTAAAGAGGATGGAATTATAATGGAATGGTTATTGAAGCTGGTATTGAGTGCATTTGAATTGGTTTTAAGTTTCCGGTTCTGTAATTGTTATCTGGATTTAAAAGAGGAAATAGAAAAAATACAAATTATTTATGCAATTACTTTTTTAGCAGTTGCAGGAACCATATTAAATTCATTTTTTGTTAGTAATATTATTAACTTGATTATTTCACTTATGGTTATATTTATAGTATTGTTATGTTTTAAAGGAACAAAGGCAAGAAAAACATTGATAGGAACCATATATGTTGTATTCAGTATGATGTTGGATATTGCTGTGGCATTATTAATTGATTTGCTGTTTGGTGCAAAAAATAGTGTGATTGAGCAGGAAAATATGAAGATGTTTTTCGCGCTGATTTTATATTATGTAATTAAGTTCATTATCGTCTATTATCTTAAGGCGGGCAAGAAATCTAAAATACAGATGGAAAATAGTGGAATTTATATAAAACAGGGGATTATCCCAATTATAAGTATTGGTTTTTTATATTATTTCCTGAATACACAATTACAGATGGATAAAATGAACTATCGGTTATGTTATATGGTAATACTTGTGTTTGCGATTATAAATGTTGTTCTGTATATGATTTATGAAAATACGGAAAGATTGTATATCAGTAATTACAATCATATGCTGATGAATGAGAGAATGAAATACCGGGAAAATTACTATCAGGATGTGGAAAAACATCAGGCTGAAATCCGTATGATAAGGCACAATCTGAAGAATCAATTATTGGCAATCAGCGGTTGTCTGGAACAGGATAATATAAAGAAGGTGAAAGAGGAAATAGAAGCTGTCATTCATGATATTGTAAGGACAGAAGGTAAGATCTTTACCAGAAATATTGAGGTAAATGCGTTGCTGAATGCAAAATATGCAACGGCAGCAGAACAGCAGATTTTATGTGAATTTCATGTAAATATTCCGGAAAGGCTGGCATTGACCAGTGGTGAAATCGGTATTGTGATAGGAAATGCACTGGACAATGCAATAGAAGCGTGTATGCAATGTGAACTCGATAAGAGAAAGATTGAGCTGATTCTGAATTATCATAGCACGTGCATGATGCTTGTACTTACAAATTCTACCAAGGGAATTGTGAAAAGTCTGGTGACCCAAAAAGAAAATGCGAAAGACCATGGATTTGGACTTGCAAGTATTGAAAATGTAACAAAGAAATACCATGGAGATATGAACCATAAAAGTACTGAGAATGCATTCCGGCTGGAAATTACACTATGGAATGTTTAGATATCAAATATCGTTCTGATTATTACAAGAAAGGATACCATTTGTTACAATTTAAAGAAAAAAGCGGAAAAAGGGTGTTACACTAATAAAAATTAGTGTTGCACCTTTTTTAAGGGCAATGTTATTTACGCGGGTAATGAGGGAAATCTTCTGCCAGCAGAAATATTTGCCGAATACTGCGATAACGAGAGAAACTCGAAAAGCGTATTTCTTCTCGTTTCTAACATGTGTAAAAGATGGGGAAGGAGGACAAAAGATGAAGAAGAGATTATTCAGTACATTAGCTTGCCTGGCATTGGTAATGACCACAATCAGTACTTATGGATATTGTTATTGGACTATTCATCAGGAAGAATTGCCGGTAGAAGCAAAAAAATTATTAAAAGGTAAAAAATAGTGAGGCAGAAAATATCAGATACGGTAGCAGAAAAGTTTATAGCAGAAGGTGTAATACCAGAAGAAGATAAAGCAATTTATGCATATGGATGGAGAGCACTGGGAATGTGGTGCTTGTGTACCGCGACAATGTTCCTGATCGGAGCGGTGATGGGAGAATTTGTCTTTACAATAATCTATTTCACCAGTTTTTCCATTTTAAGAGCCTATTACGAGGGGTACCATGCAAATAGCAGAATTGTATGTTTCTTATCATCTATGCTGCTGTTCATTGCTTGTGTTTTGGCTGGAAAATATGTAATACCGGAGTCAGGTTATAGTTTGTTATGCATGATTCTATTGTTTCTATCCATCTGTATGAATATCATTAAAGTGGCAGAATTTCAACAGAAAAACAAAACACAGGCAGCGGAACCTTATGAGAAGAGAAAACTGCAAATGGGAATCACTATAATGTTTTTAATGCTGATGATATTTTTCGGGATGTTAAAGACACATTTTACAAAAGGCTATTCTGGTGTATTTATAGCATTCGTATTAACTTTTTTATTATTCAGCATGAAACGAATCGTAAATGTTGTAAAAAGAGAACAGAACTAGAGTTTAAGAAAGGGATGCAACAGTTAGAAAAATACTGATGCATCCCTTTCTTTTGTGCTTGTGGCTGGTGAATTGTTCTTTTTGTTTATCTTATTGCCGCTGCCAGTTATAACTTGACATAATAATAGTACCATAGTAGCATATAATACAAAACGGTTATGGGAGAATTTAGATGCAATACACAACAAAAGAAGAAGGCTTTATCATAGAAGTGGAATACTGTGATAAAGACATTTATCCTGCGGCATATGTAAAATCATTTGCATTGGCAAGAGAGTTTAAGAGCAAATTTGGAAAAGGAGTATTTCAAACAAATAAATTTTTTTTCCAATATGATATAGATAACATGGATCAGGAAACGGTGGAAAAGTTTGCGGATAATATGACGCTGTTCAAAGAAGAAATAAAACATAAAGAGGCATTAATAATAGGAAAAAGCAACTTTTATGTTTATGTAGGAGTTAATATAGAAAAAAAGATGATTTATTATAATGTGACTTTTGATAAGAGCGCTCCAATTACACATCCGGTCAGAGACTACATTCCCTATTTATGGAAACAAATATCGGAATCTTATCGGGGAAGTATGGGACGAATTATTTCCAAACGTTATAGGCAGACGTATGGGAAGCAAGAATCTGTAGTGGTTTGTTTTGAGATTAAAAATGAAAAAAACAGAAAATTATATGAAGAGATAGAGAGACTGATCTGTCAGTATAGGTGTGCGTTTCAGAAACAGTAAAGTTTTTCCCTCTTAGGAAGGTGGATTGCATACAAAGCAGATAAATGATATGATATATCTGTAAACTGTGAGAAAACAAAGGCAAGTATTTTGAGTCTGGGTGTTGCCAGGGCGCGGATAGGAGTAAATATGCAAAATTATTCGGGAGAAATTGGATTACAATATCATCTGCAGATCAGAAAGGGAGATGTGGGGCGATATGTGATATTGCCGGGAGATCCCAAAAGGTGCGAAAAGATAGCAAGTCATTTTGATGATCCGGTATTGATAGCGGACAGCCGTGAATTTGTTACTTATACCGGTTATCTTGATGGAGAAAAGGTAAGTGTTACTTCAACTGGTATTGGTGGTCCGTCAGCCTCTATCGCAATGGAAGAGCTGGTGAACTGTGGAGCGGATACCTTTATCAGAGTCGGAACCTGTGGAGGAATGGACATTCATGTAAAAGGAAGTGATATCGTAATTGCTACGGGCGCAATCCGTATGGAGGGCACCAGTAAAGAATATGCACCGATTGAGTTTCCGGCAGTGGCAGATCTGAATGTAACAAATGCACTTGTATATGCGGCAAGAGAGCTTGGGTACGAATATCATACAGGAATTGTACAGTGTAAGGATGCATTTTATGGACAGCATGATCCGGAGAGCAAGCCTGTAAGCTATGAATTATTGAATAAATGGGGCGCATGGATGCGCCTTGGCTGCAAAGCTTCTGAGATGGAATCGGCCGCATTGTTTGTGCTTGCGAGCCATCTGGGCGTTCGCTGCGGATCTGATTTTCTGGTAGTAGGTAACCAGGAACGTGAAAAAGCAGGACTTGAAAATCCAATTGTACATGACACGGAATCTGCTATCAGAGTGGGAGTTATGGCAATTCGCCGATTAATTAAGGAAGATAGTGTGAGAAGTAATTCTAAGATGTGAAAGAACCACATCTAAGAATTACTAAGACTCACACAGGAAGAAGATGCAGGCATCTTCTTCTCATGAATTATATGTGCCGCCTATAGCGGCATGACGGGAAGTGTGCATGAAATACATGCATGCAGATAGGAGATTAGAATGGAAAAATCAGAAATCTTAAAAAGAGTAGATCATACGTTATTAAAACAAACAGCTACATGGGAGCAGATTCGTATTCTTTGTCAAGAGGGAATGGAGCATAAAACAGCCTCTGTATGTATTCCGCCATTTTATGTCAAGCCGGCGAAAGAATACGTGCAGGACAAACTTAAAATATGTACGGTAATCGGGTTCCCAAACGGTAATATGACAACGGCGTCAAAAGTATTTGAAACAAAAGATGCTGTAACAAATGGTGCTGACGAGATTGATATGGTTATTAACATCGGTCTGGTAAAGGACAAAAAGTATGATGCTGTTTTAGAAGAGATAAAAGCAGTAAAAGAAGCCTGTGGTGGAAGATTATTAAAGGTAATCATTGAGACTTGTCTTTTGACGGAAGAAGAGAAGATTGAAATGTGTCATGTGGTTACGCGGTCAGGTGCCGAATATATTAAGACTTCTACCGGATTTTCAACAGATGGAGCAACATTTGCAGATGTTGAACTGATGCGTAAATACGTTGGGAAAGAAGTAAAAATAAAAGCTGCCGGCGGAGTGGCAACAGTGGCAGATGCTGAAAAATTTATTGCATTGGGAGCGGACCGCCTTGGGACCAGCAGACTGATAAAGTTATTGTCATAAGAGCGGAAGAGGATTCTGCAGATGAGAAAATAGACCCCCTGGTTGGACCAAAAATCCAATCAGGGGTTTTTTAATCGTTTCTGGATCTTAATTTGATCTTTAATATTTCAAGAATTTCATTTTGATCTTTTGGAAAAATATGATTGAAATAATATAATAATTCTTTCTCTTTACGTGAGAGATGCTGTAATCTTTTTATGTTTCCTTCCTCATTGATATAATCTAAAAATTTGGACAATTCATCCTGCTCAACATCAGGAGCACCGTAATGGAACGATTCGTCTGACAATATAGATAATTCAATAAGGGGTTCCAGGGGAATGCTATACAGATTAGCAATTTTATAAAATGCATCATTCGAAGGGAGTGCACGGTTAGTTTCGTAATGTGAATATGCCTGCCTTGAGACATCCAGATGTGATGCGACATATTCCTGCGTATAA
>JAEWWQ010000452.1 GCA_023458855.1 Bacillota bacterium | reverse complement strand
TATTGTACCTCTGTTAAAGCCAACATTAGTTACCTGTTTTATCTTGCAATTCATGGGGGTATGGAGTGACTTTTTAACACCGCTGTATTTATCCAGTAAAAGTAAACTATTTCCAATGACTATGGCGGTATATCAGTTTTTTGGGAAAAATACGAATTATTGGAATTACATATTTGCGGATATTATATTGACCTGTCTGCCTGTACTGGTGGTGTATCTTTTCGGACAAAAGTATATTGTTAGCGGTATGACAAGCGGTGCCGTGAAAGAATAAGAGGAAATACTGGCTATGAAAGGGTATATATTAAAGAGTAAAAATGGTGCTGTAAGATGGGGCGAGGCTTATCCGGTCGGAAATGGACATCTGGGTGCGATGATTTATGGAAATACACCTGTAAACCGAATTGATCTGTCACAAAATACCTTCTATAGCGGGGCAAAAGAAGAAAACTTCCAGGAAAGTGCCGATTCGGCTTTTCGCAAAATGAGAGAAGAAGCAGAACATGGTGCCTACCAGAAAGTACATGAAACAGCGGAAGGCTTTATTGGGAAAAGAGGCAATTATGGAACCAATCTGCCGGTGGGAAGTCTGTATATTACATATGGAACAGATACGCAGCATGTGAAATTAAAGGAACGTTCTTTATCTATATTGGAGGGAATTGCAAAACGGAGTATAAAAATAGAAGAAACAGATGTTTTTATAACCGAAACGGTATTCGCATCCAATCCGGATCATGTATTGGTGATTCAGATTGCAGGAACGGATTATTTTACTATCCGTTTTCAATTGGAATTAGAATCTGATGGCAGCACTAGTTGCCAATGCCAAGATTCCTATGCAAAGATTCTGTTTGAAAGTCATGCGCATGAACTCTTACATTGTGATAGGAAAACAGGAGTTACGCTTAATGGACAATGTATGTTGTTAACTGACGGTATGATAACTGTGGATGGGCAGAATGTATGCATAGAAAAGTGTCAATGGGTGTATGCTTTCGCAAATATGCAGACGGATTTTGTAACATTCATGGGTTGGGAAAAACGATTTGAACAAATACCATTATTTACACAATCAGTTGAAAATCTGATAGAAACAGGAACAAAAAGCAGAGAAGTGGAAACGCTTAAAAACTGTTGTGACAGATATATGAGTGATTTGTATGAAAGACATACACAGGATGTCCGATTCTTTATGGAAAGAAGTACGCTGACTATTTTTGATACAGATGATACGGAAGATACAGATAGAAACATTGGAGGTGCAATTTCTTTTTTGTATCAGTATGGAAGGTATTTATTGCTCTCATCATCCAGGGAAGATTCTGTTTTACCGGCACATTTGCAGGGAATCTGGAATGATAATGTTGCCTGCCGGATTGGATGGACCTGTGATATGCATCTGGATATTAATACACAGATGAATTACTGGCCATCGGAAGTGACTAATTTATCAGAAACGGCTAAGCCTTTGTTTTATTGGATCGAGCATGCACTATGGCCGGCTGGAAAAGTAACGGCAAAAAAATGTTATGGACTTCAGGGCTGGGTGGCAGAAATCGTATCCAACGCCTGGGGATATGCAATGCCTTACTGGGCATCGCCGATTGCCCCTTGTCCGACAGGCGGAGTATGGATTCTGACACACATGTGGGAGCACTACCTATATACAGAAAATAACGTGTTTTTAGAGCAGCAGGCATTTCCGTTGATAGAATCAGCAGTCCTGTTCTTTAAGGATTATGTATTTGAGACAGGAGATGGAATCTCTTGCGGTCCATCTGTTTCTCCGGAGAATAGTTTTGAAGAAAACGGTAATTTCTATCAGATCAGCAATGGCTGTACCTATGAATTAACATTGATACGGGAGCTGTTTCACATTTATCTGATGGCTGCTAAAAAATTGGGAAAAGAAGAATCGGATATGGTTCTTGAGATAAAGGATAAATGGAAACGCCTGCTTCCTTATCGGATTACGAAGGAGGGAACGATTGCAGAATATCATCATGATCTCAATATTCCAGACAGACAACACCGTCACACAAGCCATCTTCTCGGACTGTTTCCGTTTTCGCAGATAACTCCGGAAAAGACTCCCGATCTATGTGAAGCAGCAGAAAAGACGATTCTGCAAAAAATAACTCCGATAGAAAACTGGGAAGATACCGGTTGGGCAAGTTCCATGCTCATGCTTTATGAAGCAAGACTGGGACATGGAAATGAAGCTTATGGACATATGAGGCGCGTCATGGAGAAGTTACTGGAGCCAAATGCCATGGTGTATCATCCCCCGACCAGAGGCGCAGGTGCTTTCGACCACGTATATGAGCTGGATGGTAACACAGGCTTTACCACAGGTATCGCAGAGATGCTGCTGCAAAGCCATAATGAAATAATCAGGATACTTCCGGCATTGCCGGATGCCTGGGAAAGCGGAGAAGCAAAGGGACTGCGTGCAAGAGGAAATATTGTGGTAAATCTGCAATGGAAGAATCATAAACTGCAGCACCTGCAATGTGAATCCCCAATAGACAGGGAATGTACTTTCTTAATTGACGGGGAAGTTCGAAAGGTTATACTGCAGGGCGGATCTGCTTTTTTGTGGAAACGAACAGAATCATAG
>JAEWWQ010000451.1 GCA_023458855.1 Bacillota bacterium | reverse complement strand
CCCCCATAAATTCTGCCGGACAGTCTGCATGTACTCTGACACTTAATCCTGGCTGATGAGTCTTTACCTCCTTCGTTGCTTTTAAGCACATATAGGTAATGTCATTGGTCGCATCCAATCCCTCTCTTGTACGGCCACCCACTGTAAGATTCTGGAATTGATTGTATCCTGCAAAGTAATCTGCTGTATTTGCTGAAATTGTCCATACCCACTCAGAATACTTTAACCACAGAGCTTCGATTAATTCCTGCGCTTCTTCTTTGGTAATTTTACCATTTTCTATATCTGCTTTATAATATGGATACATATATTGGTCAAATCTTCCCGGATTCAAAGAAAGCGGATTTTCTGATAATATTCCACCGATCTGGGTAAACCATATAAATTGAATGGCTTCACGAAAACTCTTTGGCGAACATTCTGGAATTCGTTTGCAGATTTTTGCAATCTCCATAAGTTCTAGCCCTCTCTTATCATTTACATCCTTCTCAAGGTATTCCTTTCCCAATCGTTCCGCTTCTGCCGCATATCGATTTGCATAACAGATAATCCCTCTTGAGGTCAATAAAATTGACTCATAAAATTCCTTTTTTTCTATGGAATTCACATCCGTCTCTTCTAACGCCGATATTTTGGCCTTTACCTCTTTTATAATGCCTCCGAATCCCTTCGGAAATAATACATCCTGATAATCCGGTGTTATTTCTCCAATTGCCTGTCTCCATTTTGAATCATTATCAATGATTCCCGTATCAACACCAATTCTTTCTGTATCCTTAGGAAGTCTTGCCAAAAATGCTTCCTCCAGGGATTTCCCCTTCCAATATGGAAAAATCTCTTTCCTGACGAAATCACGTTGTTCAGCTGTCATCACATAAGGATCCTGTGGTCTGTCTGCAAAAAAATCCATCTCTTTATCAACCCATTTCCATGAAAATTCAGGCGTCAGTATTCCACATTTACGAAATTCACCGACAGCTCCCACTATTAATTCTCCTTCAAAAATATGTACCGATAATTCATTGCACGTATCATAAAACGCCTGGGCACTTCTGATACCAGCAGCTTTCCCTTCTGTTTTTTTATAGGACTTTGTCCATAGATAAGCCCTTTCTGTTGAAATTGACGGTTTTGCATTTACATAATTTTGTCTGATCCTTTCAATCCTATCCGTTAACATATTTCAATCCTCCATTTTTTTCGTTACTGGTTATCTACTGACTCTTTCCACTATCTTGTTTTCAATAATGTTATCACGCACTACCGTATGTGTCAACGCATTTTACGATTTGCCATATAAAAAGACCGCGAACTCTCCATACGAATAGGATTCGCGTTTCCACTGCGGCTGAATCCAAGCGGAAGCGCGTTGCGAATGAACTATGTTATGTATCAATTTTATTTAAACATAAATTGTGCAAATTGACGAATCTAATATATAAACAAGCTTTTGACACTTGGATCCATAAAAAAATAGCGAATCAAAGATTCGCTATTTTTTCCACAGCACTAACTTAACATCAATTTTAAATGTTCCTGTAAAATATGAATACCTGTATGATTCTCACCGCCTCTTGGGATAATAATATCCGCATACTTCTTAGATGGCTCAATAAATTGCTCATGCATAGGCTTTACTGTTTGTGCATATTGCGTAAGAACAGATTCCACACTTCTTGCTCTCTCAAGCATATCTCTTTTCATTCTGCGCATTAATCGTTCGTCCGCATCGGCATCTACAAACACTTTAATATCCATAAGATCTCTTAATCCTTTATTTTCCAGAATTAGAATTCCTTCAATAATAATCACAGGCTTTGGAATAACATGTGTTGTCTGACTGGAACGATTATGAATCGTATAGTCATATACCGGTACATCAACCTCTTCGTTATTCTTTAGCTTCTTAATATCTTCAATCATACGGTCTGTATCAAAGGAAGAGGGATGATCATAATTCAAACGTGAACGTTCTTCAAAACTCAAATCATTATGCGCCTTATAATAACAATCATGACTGATCACTACGATATCATCACCAAAATTTTCTTTTATACGATTTACAATCGTTGTTTTTCCTGAAGCTGAACCACCGGCTATTCCAACAACGCAGACTCGACACATAATATACTATTCTCCTATATCTTTATATAATGATGTCGGGGTCAAAAGTCATGCTTTTCCTGCAATCATGAAACACATGACCTTTTGACCCTGGTATCATATAATTATTTTTTTTGGACATTTTTCTTTACATGCACCACAACCGGTACATTTTTCCTGATCGATATGTGCATGAAAATTCTCGACTGTAATTGCATCACTAGGACACACTTTTACGCATAATCCACATGCAATACATCCGGTATCACATGCCTTCATTGTAACAGGTCCTTTATCCGTTGAATTGCACTGTACGACGTGTTTTGCATCATAAGGAATCAGTTCAATCAGATTTTTAGGGCATTCTGCAATACACTTGCCGCAGGCTTTACATTTTTCTTCCTCTACAACTGCAATTCCATTCACAATGTGAATTGCATCAAACGGACATACCTTTACGCAATTGCCGTAACCAAGGCAACCTGAATTACACTGTTTTGGTCCTCCGTTCGGAACAAATCCTACAATCTTACAATCTTTTACACCTGCATAATCATAGTCGTTCCTTGTTTTCTCACAAGTTCCGTTACATTTTACAAATGCGACCATTTTCTTGCTGGTACCTGCTGAAACTCCCATGATCTGCGCAATTCTATTTCCAACTGGCTCACCGCCCACCGGACAGGCATTGACTGGTGCCTCTCCCCTGGCAATGGCAGCTGCAAGGTTCGAACAGCCCGCATATCCGCATCCACCACAATTATTTCCCGGAAGTTCTGCAAGTACTGCCTCTTCTTTTTCGTCTACTTCTACTTTAAACTTAATTGCTGCAATTCCTAAAAATAAACCTATAAAAAGACCTACTCCTCCAACTACAACTACAGCAATTAAAATACCAGTAATATTCATGTCAGCCTCCTCCTATAGCAGTCCGGAAAAGCCACAGAACGCAATTGCCATAAGCCCCGCCGTTACTAATACGATTGGCATTCCCTGAAATGCCTTTGGCACGTCATTGTATTCCATTTTTTCTCTAAGTCCAGCTAATATTATGATAGAAATTGTAAATCCGGCAGCAGTTGCAAAACCGTTTACTACTCCGGTTAAAATTCCATATGATTTTTGCACATTTGTTAATGCAACACCTAAAACTGCACAATTTGTAGTAATCAAAGGCAGATAAACACCAAGTGCATTATATAATGACTGCATGAACTTCTTTAAGAACATCTCAACAAATTGTACCAGTGCCGCTATCACCAGAATAAATACAATTGTCTGCAGGTATGTAATATCCAGTGGAGTCAGTACATATTTATAAATGGCACCTGTCACTGCTGATGCTAATGTAATAACAAAGATAACGGCTGTACCCATACCGGCCGCTGTATCCACTTTCTTAGACACTCCAAGGAAGGGACATAGCCCCAAGAACTGGCTAAGTACAACGTTATTAACGAGAGCCGAACCAATTGCGATAATTAATAATTCTTTCATCTGTACCTACCTCCTATTCTTCTGATTTTCCGGCTGTTGTATCATAGAATCTGCCACCGCATCCTGTATTGCCACAAGTTGTACAATCCGTACCACAGGCAAGTTTCTTAGCTGCTTCCTTATCACCTTTTGCAGCTGCACCCATACGTACTTTATTCTGTAATGCTGTAAGACATGCCAATACAAAGAAAGCACCAGGAGCCAGTACAAAGATGCTGACAGGTGTATAAC
>JAEWWQ010000450.1 GCA_023458855.1 Bacillota bacterium | reverse complement strand
ATGAACAGCTGCCGCATGATATAGAAAATTCCTAGTGCCTTTACACCTGCCGCTGTTGTAATATCCTGAAACAAAATACTATTAATTACTGACCATACTGCGTCATTTCCTGATGCAATTAACTGCTGATGTAATAGTAGAAATCCTGAACCTATTACAATACCCCCAACAAGTGCAATCATCATTTTTTTAATGAGAGACATTTCTTTTTTTCCGCTTTTGTTATCCATTTTCCTTCTCCTTGTATATTTTATTTATGTAATGATTCAACCGCCTCTTTCATCTTGTCACATGCTTCTACTAAATTCTCATAACTGTTTGCATAGGAGAGACGCACATAGCCCTCACCGCTTGCTCCAAATGCACTGCCGGGAACAACGGCTACCCCTGCATGCTCCAGAAGATACTCCGCCACTTCCATAGATGTCCTGCCCAGTTCTTTGATATTTACAAAGATGTAAAAGGCACCCTTCGGTTTACGACAGCTTAAGCCCTTTATTTTGTTAATTGCATCCACTACATAATCTCTTCTTCTCTGATATTCAATAACCATCTCATCTACATCCGGCTGTGCCTTCTGAAGTGCAGTAATTCCGGCTTCCTGCACGAATGAGGATGCACAGGTATTGATATACTGATGAATCCGTACCGTGCTCTGAATAATCTCTTTCGGAGCCGCCATATAGCCGAGCCTCCATCCCGTCATGGAATATGCTTTGGAAAATCCATTCAATGTAATCGTACGTTCTTTCATTCCTGGTAAAGATGCAATACTAATATGCTTTTCATCATCATAGATTAATTTTTCATAGATTTCATCTGACACAACTGTCAGATCATGTTCAATGACAACCCTTGATAATTCCGTTAAAGTATCATAATTTAACACGCCGCCCGTTGGATTATTGGGTGTAATAATGACGATCATTTTTGTCTTATCCGTAATCAGTCCTTTAATTTCTTCCATATCTAATTGAAAATCATTTTCTTCTTTCAGATGATACGCTACCGGCTTAGCTCCGAAAAAATTAGGAACGTGGATATAATTCAGCCAGACCGGATCCGGAACCAGAACTTCATCCCCAGGTTCTAAGAATGCACCAAAGGATGCGTAGGTACCTTCCCCAACACCAATTGTTACTAAAATTTCGGAAGGATCATATCCTACGTTATTTTCTCTTTTTAATTTTTCTGCAATTGCGGTACGAAGTTCCGGTGTTCCGTAATTCGATGTGTAGAATACATTTCCCTTTTCAATGCTCTTATAACAGGCATCTTTAATTACCTGTGGTGTATCAAAATCCGGTCTTCCGATTTCAAGATGAATAATTTTTCTACCCTCATTCTGCATTTTGGTTGCCTTTTCCATTACCACTCTGATCCCGGAGAATGGAAGATTGTCCATTCTTTCTGCTTCTTTCATCATTTCTTTTCTCCCTTATAATTCATTTTTTACATACTTTGAATTTTGATACCTTCCTGCTCAAATCTTTCTCTTATTCGCTGAACGAACGCTAACGCTTTTGGTCCATCTCCATGAACACACAGCGTATCACCTTTTATAGCAAGTTCTTTTCCATTAATAGATGTCACTTTTCCTTCTTTGATCATACGAACGCATCTTTCAATTGCAATCTCTTCATCCGTAATCATAGAACCTTCCATTTTTCTTGGAACCAGCGATAAATCATCCATGTATGCCCTGTCAGCGAAAATTTCAGCGGCTGTTTTAAGCCCCATTTTTTCTGCTTCTTCTCCCAGAACAGCACCAGCGCAATAATAAATAATCAGTTCCGGATCTATTTCATACACTGCCTCACAGATTGCTTTTGATACTTCTCTGTCATACTGACAAAGATTTCCAAGTGCTCCATGCGGAGCCACATGATGAAGTTTTAGTCCCTCACTCTGTGTAAAGGCCATTAACGCTCCAATCTGGTATTTCATATAATTTTTGACTTCGGCTGGGGAAAGCTTCATCTGCCTTCTTCCAAATCCCATTAAATCCGGATATCCCGGATGTGCTCCCACAACTACATTTCTTTCTTTTGCCATTTTAACAACTTTATCCATGACCATTGGGTCTCCTGCATGCCATCCGCAGGCAACGTTTGCGGCAGTCACATATTTAATGATTTCATCATCCCCGCCAATTGTATATGCTCCAAAACTTTCACCCATATCACTATTTAAATCAACTGTATACATTTTTTACCCTCTCAATCTGTTCGCGAAATCAGCAAGTTCTTTTCGTTCTCTTATATACAAATCCTGTGCCAGTTCAAGACTGATCTGCACAAAATATATCTTAAATCCAGGCTGCGCCTGTGCCAGTTTCGGTAAATCGACCGAAATTACATTTCCAATCTTTGGATATCCGCCGGTCGTCTGCCTGTCTACCAGCATAATAATCGGTTTCCCATCTGCAGGCACCTGTATAGCACCACATGATATTCCGTCAGAAATAATATTTCCATCTCCCAGCTGGGACATCGGCTCTCTTTCCAGTCTGCACCCCATGCGGTCGAATTCATTGGTAATGACTGCACTGTTCCAGAAAAAACGGCGAATTCCATCTCGGTCAAACTGATCCTCCTGAGGTCCTAACACAACTCTGAGAACAATCTCCCTGGCAGGATAGACAGGCTTCGCTACCTTTCTGAGTTCCCAATTCGGCAGTTCTGTTTTTGCGCAACAAAAATCGATTTTATCACCTTTTTCCAGTTTTCTTCCGTCTACTCCACCCATATGATTTCTGACAAGCGTAGTCTTACTTCCCATCACGACCGGCACATCCAGTCCCCCTGCAAACGCGATATAGCCTCTGCATCCATTCCGCGGACCCATAAACGATAATTTCATCCCGGCTTCTACCCGTATGGCTTCATACATAGGTACTTCCATTCCATCAATGCGTGGCTGTAGATCACCTCCTGTTATGGCAATTATATTTGTCTCCTGGAACTGTATCTTTGGACCCATATAGGTAATTTCCAGAGCACTTTCTCCCATATCATTGCCCACCAGAATATTCGCAATATGAAATGCACGTGCATCCATCGGACCCGCCGGTGATACGCCTGACTGCTGATATCCATATCTGCCTTCATCCTGAACAGTAGTCAGAATTCCGCCCTCTTCGAAATAAATACTCAACTTTTCACCTCCCTCTCGAATCTCCTGCATTGATAGCTTCCTGCAAGTACCTGTTTCCGGATTTGCCGATATTCCGTCTCATTAATCGGGATATATCTTACCCAGTCTCCCGCATGTACCAGAAACGGGTCAGCTCTGTTATAATCACATACATCTACCGGCAGTGCACCAATGATATTCCAGCCACATGGCTGTTGAAAGGGAATCATATTTGACTGGTTCCCTGCCACAACAACACAATTCCCCGGAATACTTACTCTTGGAGTATTTCTTCTCTTAAAATGGAAAGGATTTTCAAATCTTGCTGTGTAAGCATGTCCCGGTGCAAAGCCGAGCATATAGACATAATAATCGCTCTGCGAATGTACTTTAATAAATTCCTCCACGCTCATATTTTCCATTTTGGCGCAGTCCTCTAAATCAATCCCTACTTCTCCTCCATATAACAACGGAATCTCTACAACATATTCCTTTGCATCTGACTGGCTTTCCATTTGCATTATCCGTGGTTCTATCTGATCTGCCAATTCTGTGTATCTGACGATTTCAGGTCTGTAATGAATCATCAGCGAGCAATAGGTAGGAACCATCTCTGTTATTCCTTCAATTGGCTGTTCCTTCAGATTTTCATAAAGACTGCGGACCTTGTTATTTGTTTCAAGACTAATTTCCTCTCCAAAGTGAACCGATACTGCGCAATCTCCTGCTACTAAAAATCGAATACTAATTTTTCTCACCTCCGTTACTATAGATACATTACCTTTTACTTTTTAAATAAAAGAAAAGAGAATGACGACAGGAATTTTCCGCAACACCTTTGTCACTCTCTTTTTCAATGTTCTGTTTTTTTCCTGGTTTTCTGCATTATAGCATGCAGCTTTCCCAAAGAAAAATAAATATTATTATTTTAATATATTAATATTTTCTATTTATTCTGGTATTCTATTACACTTTTTAATTATAAACATTTTCTATATTAAACAGTAATTTAATTAATTGGAAATATATATTTGGGTTTGTTAAAATTTGAAGGAATACAAAATTTTATCTTTGATATGGAGGAAATAAAATGGCAAACATAGGATGTAGAATTTACACAAAAATTAATAGACCAGATCCTGCGTTAGTAAAACGCTTCGAGGGAATTCCTGTAGCAAATCTGGATGACTGTATGAATCGTATCGCTGCTCTGGACAGCTCATTAATTCCTATCAATGATTCCCATATGGTAGGAACCGCTTTTACCGTTCGCTGTTCTGAAGGTGATAATCTAATGTTCTTAAAAGCACTAAAGATGGTACAACCGGGTGACGTTCTTATCATTCAGGCTGCCGGTGGAATGAATCGTGCGCTCTGCGGTGAGATCATGAGCACAGAAGCCCGTGCTGCCGGTGTCAGAGGATTTGTGGTTGATGGCTGTATCCGTGATCGTGAAACACTTCGTACCTATACTGATTTTGCTGTATACGCAAAAGGCGTCATCCCAAATGGTCCCTATAAGAATGGTCCGGGGGAAATCAATGTTCCTGTTGCTATGTGCGGGCAAGTGATCAATCCCGGTGATATTATTGTTGGTGATCTGGATGGTATTGTAGTGATCAAACCTGAAGAAGCCGAAGAATTACTGGAAAAGGTCGAAAAAATAAAAGAAATCGAAAGCGGATGGCAGGAAATCTTAAAGAGCGGAAAAGAAATCGAAAAACCGTGGATCGATGAAAAACTGAAAGTCCTCGGATGCGAATTTTTCTAAGAATTTTATCTGAAACTTATGCTATAGACCAGAAAGGAAATGGAACCGACTGGTTCCTGGTAACATTATGAAAATTGTTGTATTAGATGGTTATACTGAAAATCCTGGTGACTTAAGCTGGGATGCATTGTCTGCGCTTGGAGATCTTACTGTGTATGACAGGACCTCCACGATAGATGCTCCTATTATTGTTGAGCGTATTGCAGATGCCGATATTGTCATTACAAACAAAACACCTATCACAAAAAATACAATTGATCAGTGCTCAAATATCAAATTAATTGCATTCCTTGCAACCGGATATAATGTAGCAGATTACAATTATGCAAAAGAGAAAAACATCCCTGTCGTTAATGTTCCTACCTATGGAACACAGATCGTCGGACAGTATGCAGTCGGATTGCTCCTTGAGATCTGCTCTCACTATGGTCATCATGATCAGACCGTAAAAGAAGGAAAATGGGAAAATAATCAGGACTGGTGCTACTGGGATTATCCTATGATTGAATTATATGGTAAGACCGTTGGTATTATCGGACTTGGCCGTATCGGTCAGGCCAGTGCCAGAATCTTAAAAGCTATGGATATGAAGGTCCTGGCTTATGATGCATTTCCTTGTAATGCCGGCAAAGAATTAGCAGAATATGTGGATCTGGAAACCCTTCTGACCCAGTCAGACGTTATTTTGCTTCACTGCCCTCTTTTCCCGGAAACAGAAGGAATCATCAACAAGAGCAATATCGCAAAGATGAAAGACGGCGTGATTATTATCAATAACAGTCGTGGTCAGCTGATCGTAGAGCAGGATCTCGCAGATGCGCTGAACAGGGGAAAAGTATATGCTGCCGGGCTTGATGTTGTCTCTTCCGAACCAATAAAACACGACAATCCTCTATTAACAGCCAGGAACTGTATTATCACTCCACATATTTCCTGGGCTGCCAAGGCATCCCGCCAGCGAATTATGGACATCACTGTTGAAAATATCCGTGCTTTCATCAATGGTTCTCCAATTAATGTTGTTAATAAATAGAAAAAATGGTCTGAACCAAAGCATTCCGCTCTGATTTCAGACCATTTTTTGTTATTACTGCATTAGTTAAAAGGAACTACTGCTCCATCATATTTTTCTTCTATGAACTTTTTGATTTCATCTGATTTTAATGCATTTACCAATGCAACGATTCCTTCGTTACTTTCATTTCCTTCTTTTACAGCAATGATATTCACATAGGTCTTAGCTGCTTCTGAATCGGCTTTTTCATAAGCGACTGCATCTTTGCCAACGCTGAATCCTGCTTCTAATGCATAGTTACCATTTAATACTACAAATGCCACTTCATCTTTTACTCTGGCAACCTGTGCTGCTTCTAATTCTTTGATCTCTATATTCTTCGGGTTTTCAGCAATATCGTTGATTGTTGCTGTAAGACCGGCACCTTCTTTTAACTTAATAATTCCGTTATCCTGTAACAGTAATAATGCTCTTGCTTCATTCGTAGTATCATTTGGAACTGCAATGACAGCTCCTTCTGAAATATTAGCAAGATCGGTTTCTGTTCCCGGATAGATTCCGAATGGCTCATAATGAATATCACCAGCGTCTACAAGGTGTGTACCCTGCTCTTCATTAAATTGATCAAGATACGGAACATGCTGGAAGTAGTTCGCATCAAAGTCACCGCTCTCTACTACTAAATTTGGCTGTACATAATCATCAAATACGGTAACTTCCAGTGTCCATCCTTCTGCTGCCAGAATATCTTTTGCTGCTTCCAGAATTTCTGCATGCGGTGTTGCTGATGCTGCAATCTTAATGGTACCTTTTTCTTCTGCCGGTGCTGCAGCCGCTGTTGTTTCTTCTGTTCCTGCTGATTCCGTTGCAGCAGCTTCTGTTGTAACTGCTTCTGTTTTTGTTTCTTCTGTTGCCGCCTTATCAGCTGTGCTTCCGCATCCTGTTAAAGAACCTATTGCCAACACAGTTGCGAACAATAATGCGATTGATTTTTTCATAACTTTTTCTCCTTTTCTCTACCCTATCTGTTAATACGCCTATCTAATCTTTTCGATAACCTCATACCTATAATCTGTAATATCTGTACCAATGCTACCAGTAAGATAACGGTTACAATCATAATATCTGTCTGATATCTGTAATAGCCGTAGCGGATCGCGATATCTCCCAATCCACCACCACCTACGGTACCTGCCATGGCAGAATATCCCAGAATGGTTCCTACTGCAATTGTTGCTCCTACTATCAAAGAGGTTCTTGCTTCTGCAAGTAACACCTTCCATATTATGGTCCACAGGCTGGCACCCATACTCTGCGCAGCTTCAATCACTCCTTTGTCAACTTCCTGAAGGGAGGATTCCACAAGTCTGGCTATAAATGGTGCTGCCGCTAAAGTCAATGGTACAATGGTTGCTGTAGAACCATAACTCTTACCCACCAGTAACTTAGTGAACGGAATAATCAGAATCAGTAAGATTAAAAATGGTACACTTCGAACAATGTTTACAATTACATCTAATATTTTATAGGCAGCAGCATTGGGACGGAGTCCGTCTTTTGCTGTTACCACAAGCGCGATTCCCATTGGAAGACCAATAACATAGGCCATAAGTGCTGAAACCAATGTCATATATAATGTTGCGCCGATTCCTTCGATTAACATATTGATTGTTGTACTATCCCACATAATTATCCAGCTCCTCTACAGTTAATTTTCTTTCTTCCAGATAATGAATCATTTTATTTGCAATCTGTTCATCCTCCGGAAGCTGCAGCACCATCTGTCCATGTGCGATTCCATTGATATCCTGTGTATCTGCAAGCAGAATATTAGCCGGCGCTTTACATTCCAATACCATGTTCCCTATTACAGGCTCGAACGAAGAATTTTCCGAAAATACGATACGGATGCATCTCTTTCCCCGCATATCTGTATAGTGATGTTCGTTCTGAAACACAAGTTTCTTAGCTGCCTGCGTCTTTGGTTTTGAAAATACATCCTCGACCAATCCACTTTCGGCAAGCATACCGCGGTCAATAATGGCAACGTGGGAACAGATCTCCTGAACGACCGTCATCTCATGAGTAATAATAACAATCGTAATGCCATATTGTATATTAATCTCTTTTAATAACTTAAGAATTGACTTTGTAGTAGTTGGATCCAAAGCACTTGTTGCTTCATCGCACAGCAGAATCTTCGGATTCATCGCAAGCGCTCTTGCAATGGCAACTCTTTGCTTCTGCCCTCCTGATAATTGCGATGGATAAGCGTTCGCCTTTTCGCTCAGATCAACAACCGCAAGCAGTTCTTTTGCCTTTGCTCTTGCCTCTTTTTTCTTATGTCCTGTTATTTCCAACGGGAAACAGATATTATCAAGTACGGTTCTCTGCATTAACAGGTTAAAATGCTGAAATATCATCGCTATCTGTGTACGTGTCGCACGAAGTCCTGCTTCTGACATTTTAGAAAGGTCTTTTCCCTCAATATAGACCGTTCCCGCCGTTGGTTTTTCCAAAAAGTTCAAACATCTGACAAGCGTACTTTTTCCGGCACCGCTCATACCAATAATACCGTATATCTCACCTTTATGGATATCCAGGTTAATGTCCTTTAACGCCTCTACCGTATTTTCTTTACCGGCAAAGGTCTTACTGACATTCTGAATTTGAATCATCGTCTCCATTATCACTCACCCATATTCCTGATTATTCACAAAATACTCCAAAATACTGTATTTATGTGGTTCTACATGCATCGTATCATAACATAATTTTTACGATTCTGCAATCCACTATGGCACACATACGGTAAGTGTTGTTACAGTTCAGCCTTGATACTATTCCTCTGAAAAAAGCGGTGTGGACAGATATCTGTCTCCCGAATCCGGAAGCAATGCCAGAATTGTCTTTCCTGCATATTCAGGTCTCTTTGCGATTTCGGTTGCTGCGTATAATGCTGCACCTGAGGAAATACCCACCAGAATACCTTCATTCACTGCTATTGTCTTACCGACAGCAAATGCATCTTCATTCTTTACCCGGAACACCTCATCATAAATCTCAGTATTCAATACTTTCGGTACAAAACCTGCACCGATACCCTGAATCTTATGTGCACCTGGTTTTTCTCCTGATAATACAGCAGAACTATCCGGTTCTACAGCTACAATCCTGACATTCGGATTCTTTGACTTCAGATATTCACCTACGCCTGTAACTGTTCCGCCTGTTCCGACACCTGCCACAAAAACATCTATTTTTCCATCCGTATCTTCCCATATTTCAGGACCTGTTGTCTCTCTGTGTATTGCTGCATTGGCAGGATTATCAAATTGTCCCAGAATAATAGAACCTTCAATACTTGCATTTAATTCATTTGCTTTTGCAATCGCACCATTCATTCCTTTGGTTCCATCTGTCAGTACAATCTGCGCACCATATGCTTTTAACAGATTTCTCCGCTCAACACTCATCGTTTCAGGCATCGTCAAAATCACTTTATAGCCTCTTGCTGCAGCCACTGATGCAAGACCAATCCCTGTATTTCCGCTGGTTGGTTCTATGATTGTAGCGCCTGGCTTTAATATACCCCGCTTCTGCGCATCCTCGATCATGGCTAATGCAATTCTGTCCTTTACGCTTCCTGCCGGATTTAAATATTCTAATTTAACAAGTAAAGTTGCCTTTGCATCCACTTGCTTTTCGTAATTCGTGACCTCCAGTATAGGTGTGTGGCCGATCAGTTGTGTTGCGCTTGTTTTAATATTTGCCATAACTTCTCCCTTCTGCAGACTTTCAGTTTGTCTGCCTTAAGCTCCTCATTCAATTCCTACCTTTTTAGTAGGTATGTTATGAATTGTATTATATCCATTGTTTCCCACTATGTCAATAGGATATACTAAGTTTTTTATTTTTTTATACCAATCATTCCACTTCTTCAAATCTTTGTGTACAAGAGAAGGCTTTTTTGATATAATTGTACTATCTTTTTTTACGATACAGATGAGGATGTCAAAAGCGTGTTGGTATATTTGAATCCGTCAATTTGCACCATTTGGTTAAAATATAAAGTTATCGCGGTTATTGCTGCGGATAGGAGTAAATATGAGTAAGAAGAAAGTGGTAGTATCATTAGGACACAATGCGTTAGGCTACACTACTATGGAACAGTGGGACGCGGTTAAGCTGACTGCCAAAGCTCTGGCAGATCTTGTAGAAGCCGATTATCAGCTGACGATCACACATAGTAATGGGCCTCAGGTAAGTATGATTCATAAGGCAATGACAGAACTTCGTCGTATCTACATTGACTATACCCCCGCGCCTATGTGCGTCTGCTCTGCAATGAGTCAGGGTTATGTGGGATTCGATATTCAGAATGCCCTTCGCGCCGAATTGTTAGACAGAGGAATCTCCAAACCCGTAAGTACGATTCTGACACAGGTTACTGTAGATCCATATGATGAGGCATTCTATGAGCCTACAAAGAAAATCGGCCGTTTTATGTCTAAAGAAGATGCACAGATTGAGATTGAAAAAGGAAACTACGTAGCAGAAGAACCAGGAAAAGGATATCTGAGAGTTGTAGCTGCACCAAAACCTATTGATATCGTGGAAATTGATGCCATCAGGGCTCTTTCTGATGCAGATCAGGTTGTCATCGCCTGCGGCGGCGGTGGAATTCCGGTTATTGAACAGCAGCATGCGCTGAAGGGTGCATCCGCAGTTATCGAAAAAGACAGTATTGCCGGGAAATTAGCATCAGACTTGAAAGCAGACCAGTTAATCATCTATACTTCTGTGCCTTGTGTCTATAAAAATTACGGAACTGCACAGGAAGAAGCTATCACTTCCATGACTGTGGCAGAAGCTGCCAGGTACATCGAAGAAGGACAGTTCGGAGAAGGCACTATGCTCCCTAAGATTGAAGCAGCCATTACTTATCTTTCCAACATGCCTTCGGGAAGTGTCCTGATAACCTCCCTCGATAAGACAACAGATGCCATCGAAGGAAAAACAGGTACCGTGATTACGGTATAAGATCAGGGTGGCAAAAGCGTATTTGTCAATTTGCACAATTTATGTGAATACAAAATGATGCATAACATAGTTCATTCGCAACACGCTCCCGCTTGGACTCAGCACGCAATGGTACATAAGAGCATAAAATACATGCTCTAAGTACCAGCGGCTTCATACAGTTGCTCACCAAACTATGTTATGCATCAATTTTTGTTTTGTAAGTATAAGTGCAAATTGACGAAGCCAAGTTCTATGGTAAGCTTTTGACACCTAATTTATATAAAAATAAAAAGCACAAGACCCATTGTATCAGAATGTATCTCGAACCTTCTGAACAATGGGTCTTATTTAGAATCTTGGATCCAATATTACTGCAATTGCTGTGATTGCAGCGCCAATAGCAATGCAGAAATCTGCAATGTTAAAAACAATATCTGCGACGCGCGGAAACCTTGACCGAAAACTAAAATAATCTACTACATATTTCCTTTTGAAACGGTCATACGTATTGCTGAATGCACCGCCCAGAAGAAAAGCAAGGCCAAGTTTCAGCCCTGTATTTCCCTTCATAGTCAGTGTAACGAAAAAGAACATAATCATAAGTACTGTAAACAAAAGGGAAACAGCAGCCACAATTTTTCTGCGTTTATTTCCAAAATTCAAAAGAGCTCCACGATTATGAAATTTTTGGATAAAAATGCGCCCGCCAAGGGCAACTTCACAAGTATCCTCTGTTTTACTTTTTTCTATATAATTTTTTATGAACAATTCACACATAAAAATG
>JAEWWQ010000449.1 GCA_023458855.1 Bacillota bacterium | reverse complement strand
ATATATGATTGCGCTCTGCAATACTCTATAAAATGATCACTATCTGCACATCCGTTCTCCATCTGTTTAAACATACAAATATAATGCCTTATCAGAGGTAAACTTACACCATAATACTGTAAACCCTCTGCGTTTTCAGTTTTCATACAAATATCATTAGAGAATATTGTCTCAAGGCGAGCCCAAAAGGTAACCATATTCTCGGTTCTTTCAATAATACCATTTTCAATATCAGGAAAAACGCTCATAACTTCCACATAAGTTGGTATCGTTATAGATTCCATATTTTCAGCAGAAAGTATCTGATTATATCGCCGACGCAATAAACATGCATATTCTTCGTTTACCATAGAATCAGTGGGCAAATAAATAATATTTTTAAAACCATATTTATATAAATCTCCAGCAATTTTATCATGCTTCATTGCATTTTGAAGTGCTACAAACAAAATTATTTCACTCTTGTCTGTAAATAATTGTTCAATCTCTTCCGGCATTAGAACCGTCGCACTATCATCGATTCTCTTCGCATTTCCATCAAAAAATCCAAGAAGTGTATACCCCTGTTCATTAAGTATTTTACTTACTGTCATTCCTCTTTTATTGTAACCGTATATAATAATTTTGCTTTTTTTACTTATTGAAAAGGGCATCTTTATTCTCCACCAAGTCTCTACTTATCTTTCATCAAATGTTATTTCTTTTCTTCTATCCCATGAACAATTTTCTCGTACCACTTTCGCTACATTTCCCGCTAAAATACAATTTTCTGGTGTTTGGCTCTTAACCAGGCTACAGGCTCCCACGATACTGCCGTTCCCGATATCTGAATTATATAGAACCGTGCTACCCTTTCCAAGCCATACATGTGAACCAATTTTCACCTGCTTTTCATTCTGTAAAGCAATATTCTCTTTTAGTTCTAAATCAAAGATACTGTGTGAATTTGTTGACAATATTGTCACATCATGTGAAAACATACAGTCATTTCCTATTTCTATTGGAGAATGAGGTGCACATATGCATAAAAATCTTTCCCCCATTGTCACATAATTGCCAAGATTGGTTTTTCCGCCTCTGGCACTTATCCTTGAATCCTTCATTATATAACAACTATTCCCTATTAATAAATGACCCTTTTCACAAGCTTCTAATCTAACCGTTCCTTCTATGCGCATATCATTACCGATAGTCACTACACTACCGTTTTCAACAACTATTTCTGCATTTTTATCACACCGAAAATTATTACCAATAGATACCTTGTTATGAAACCCAATAAATGTAATATTACACATGAGAACATCATCCAGAAATTCAATCTTATTTCCTCTACTGTCAGAATAATTCTTTTTAACAGAAGATATGGTTACTTCCGGTAAAAAACTAGATATATATATATAATCATTTTCTTCTCGATAACTATTTTTAGATAAGATAGAAAGAATTTCTTCTCGAATACCTATAACTGCTATTATGATATAACTTTTCTCTACGTCTATAACCTGATCAGGTTTCCATACACCCTTATTAAAATATACCGTTTCCTCTTTATGTGCATCAATAAACCCTTGTACACTTATCCCATTTTCTTCTAAAAACTGGTAAATGGAATGTCCTCCTGCATATGCACCCCAAATATATACTTTTCTTCTTCCGATACTGCTCTTTAAATTAGAAATATCCACGGACTCCGTCCAATATTGCAAAGTACCATCCATCAAGACTCTCTCCTATTTTTAATAAGTCATGCGCTTATTAATATTAAGCTCAACAGTAGCTAAATAATCGGCAATCATTGTTCCTGCTTGTCCTGAACCAAATATATGCTCAGAATTATACTTACCATGCGTTATTTGTTTATGAATGCATCTAACGATATCATCCTTATCGTATGTCGCAAATTCGACATTTTTCCCATGTTCACGCCCTTCTTGTCTATCACCTACGATAACTGCTGGTGTCCCTAAAAAGGAGGCTTCTCTTATGAAAGAGCTGCTATTACCAACTAGGCATACAGCATTTTTCAAAAGGCAATTATAAACTTCCGGTGGAAAATTCTTAAAATAAAAGAACTGCTCATTTCCATATTTATCTTGAAAATTTCGAATACCTAACGAAACCAGATTACTACCCGCATCTATGTTAGGCCACAGTATTATTTTTTGCTCTTTATACTCTCGTAAAGCATAGAGTGTTTCTGTAATTTGTTTTCTTCCATCCAGATATTCAGAAGTCACTGGATGCTGTGCAACTAAGATAAACGGTTTATTTAAATCTACAGTAACATTCGTTCTTTTCTTTACAAATTCCTTACAGTCTTCTAATGTAGTCTTTTGTTGAACCAGTGTATCAATAGAAGGACATCCTGTAATTTTAATCCTCCACTCTTCTTCCCCCATTTTCATCAATCTTTTTCCACTTTCTTCTGTAGCAGGAAAGTGATAGTGGGCAAGTTTTGTTATCGCATGTCTTACAGTCTCATCTATATTTCCTGTAATTTCTCCCCCTTGAATATGTGCCAATGGAATATTAAGATAACTTGCTGCAATTGCAGTTGCCATCGTTTCAAAACGATCTGCAACTGTAATAACAACATCCGGTTTCAGTTCTTCAAAAGCCGTAGACAACTCAATAATTCCTATCCCCGTTGATTTTGCCTGTGTTGATAAGCTTTCACCTTCTAATATGTAATATATCTGTTTAGCAGGATTAAAGCCATCCGCTTTAACAACATCAATCGCTTTTCCATACCTGTCAAGAAGCATAGAAGCTCCGACTACCAACTGTAATTCTAATTCCGGATGATTCTTTATTGCAGATAATACTGGTTTAACACGTCCGTAATTCGCCCTACTTGCTACTACAACACATATTTTTCTCATTTTTCAACCATCTCCCATTCTACTGCCGTGTCTTTACATATTTTTTCTTTTGCTTTAAGTCCGATTACCTTATTATAATCAGCTGCATCAATACCACAATATGGCTTCTTAATTGCTAAATGCTTCTCTTCAATCATACTTCCTTCTTCAATATCGCTCTTTGCATAAATACTTTTTGAAAAAATCCTTTTTAACTCTTTTTGGTTACTTTTTATAACGTTTTTATCACCTTTATTATTTAACATCTTCTCAATATAATGAGTACCACTTACTATCGTTTCAAGTTCCTCAATGGTTACGGAAGCTTTTATATCCGGTCCAAACATTTTACGGCTCAATGTAACATGTACCTCAATCGCTCGCGCGCCTAATGTTACTGCTGCCAAAGATGGAAATATCGTTGCTGAATGGTCTGATAACCCCACGGGACAGTTATATCTTTGCATATACTCTGGTATCACATTTAATGCTATAGTTTCAGGAGAAGACGGATATTCTGTTGTACACTGCATGATAAGTATATCGTTTCCTGCGTTGCGCACAATTTGAACTTGCTTATCAATATCAAAAAAGGTACTCAACCCTGTTGATAAGATAATCGGTTTTCCCGTTGATACTGCCATCTTCAATAATCTCTCATTAAATACTTCTCCGGAGCCAAATTTCCACGCGGGCACTCCAATCTTATCCAACATATGCAACGCTGCTTCTGAAAAAGGAGAACTTAGGAAATCCAGCCCCTTTTCGTTAGCATGTTGAAACAATCCAAACCATTGTTCTTCCGTAAATTCCATACGACGCCAATAATCGTATCTCGTTTTATCACAATAACTAAAATTTATTCTAAATGGTTCAGAAGGTGTGCTTTCTTCCTCTGCAATATGTGTTTGGAATTTTATTGCATCGGCCCCCGTTTCAGCCACAGCATCAATAAATGCATGTGCCTGCCCTAAACTTCCATCATGATTTTGAGATACTTCTGCAATTATGTAAACACCCTTATTTTGAAAAAAATCTCCTATTTTCATAATTTCCTCTATTCTACCAATTAAAATTTGTATGCAATATTTTTCTAATTCCTTCTTCAAAAGATACTAAAGGTTTAAATCCTGTATCTCGATTTGTTTCCGAGATATCTCCAACCAAGTACATAACCTGCTGATCTGTATATTTCTTTTTAGCAAATCCAGAAAACATATTGTTTTTATTTACAATAAAAGACATTTCATTTACATACTCTTTCAGTGGCTTACCTACACCTGATGCAATAGGGTAACGGACTCCATGCTTCCCATACATTGCTATTCTTAGAAGTGCATCTGCGACATCATCTACATAAATGTAATCCCATATCTGTTCACATGGTGTCAGTTCTATCAATCGAGAATGTACAAAAGAATCTAAACAAGACATTATCAGCGTTCTTTCTTTATCATTGGGTCCATATGCACTGAGCAATCGTGGCCAGCATTGCTTTATACCATATTGCTCACACTTTTCCTTACTCTTCCTATATGCGTCACACTTGGCTACGGCATAAGCAGTCTCCGGATTATCGGCTGTATCTGTTGAAATTTTTTGATTTACCCGACCGCATTCAGCTTGTGAACCAACGCCAATAAAGTTTTTACATCCATACCGGGAAGCTAACTCTACTGCACCAAGCGTATATTCGATATTTTTCTTTTGGCCTTCTAAATTGTAACGTGCATTTTCAAAGTCGCTAGACCAGCCTAAATGGAAAAGGGATTCGCATTTTACTGGATTTGGAAATTTCAGGTTGTGCAATTCTGATAGTTCAGCTTCCACAATTGTTATCCCTTTAAATTTCTTTATTGAAATGCTTCTTTTAGAATTGGGTCTGATAATCGCAATAACTTCATAGTTCTGCTCTAATAATTGCCGAATCAGTGCATTCCCAATAAAACTAGTGGATCCTGTTACAATGATAGTATCCTTATCCATCTTTTAAACCTCTCTATTTACCAGTATAAACAGCATATTCACGGTAGGTCTCTTCATCTAAAAACGGTGCCAGATTCTCTAAGGACGGAGAAATAATCTCTCCATTTTCCAGAACCTGACTGCTCATTTTAGGTTCAATCGTTTGTTCTGTATCCTCCATTATTTCACATATGGCATAATTATCGTCCTTCAATACGTCTGCCAATGTCCTTTCCAGTAAACTGTTTGACGGACAACAGAAATATGGGATTTCATATGCCTCCGCTATTTTTTTAATACTCGGTAATCCCAGTCCGGTTTCTTTTGTACACCCTGAAAGCCGCTTAAAATTATTTGTTTGAGATAATACGATAGAACGATAGCCTCCATTGTTGAATACAAAGATTTTAATTGGTAAATTATAGCTGACAATTGTCTGCAATTCCTGAATATTCATTTGAATACTTCCGTCACCTGCATAGCATATCACTCTTCTTTTTGCTGCTACTGCTGCTCCTATTGCTGCTGGTATATCATAACCCATTGTTCCACAATTAATATTTCCCCACAGCCTTTGTCCTGCTTTCTCAACACCACACTGCTTTATGGAAACACAGGCACAACTATTTCCAACTACTCCAACAGAATCATCATTTAAATATTTTTTAATTTTCTCAGCTAAATAATAGGAATTAACTTTTTCGCTCAGTTTGAATTTTTCCTGGAAAATAGGAAATTTTTCTTTTACTTTATCGCAATAATTAATCCAATCCTCTATTCCTGAAATATCGATTCTCTCTTTTGCTAACCAAGAAACAAATTTTTTCAGATCCATATTTATCGGCATATCAATCGATACGGAAGGTTTCTTTAATTCATCTGGATCTACCTCTACAACAATTTTATAAGAATGCGGTGAAAATTTTTCATAGTTAAATCCCATCTGGGTCATAGAAAGTCTGCACCCTAAAACTAACAGACAATCTGCGTTCTGAACAATAAAATTTCCTGCACGTCCACCGTTTGTTCCAAAATTTCCATAATAGAATCTTTCCTTTATGGGTACGATGTCAGCATTACTCCTTGCTACAATAACTGGTATTTTCAGTTCTGATATAAGTTCAAGAAATTCTTTTCTGACATCTGCCGTTCTGATTGCTGACCCTGCCAAAATTACTGGCCGCTTAGATTTTCTAATAAGTTCTATAAATTTCTTTTTGTCAAAATCCGGCTCACTCTCTGGTAATTCCGGAACATATGCACTCTGTTCCTCTGAATTGATCTGCATTCCCTGAATATCAAGCGGAACATCTATCCAACAAGGTCCCCTTCTTCCTGTTCTTGCCAAATAGATAGCTTTTTCCAAACAATATCGTATCTGTGAGGGTTCCTTAATAGTAACCGCATACTTCGTCATATTCTTTACTGTTTTAACAATAGTATGTTCTTGTTCCCCATATTGTCTCAACGATAAGCCTGTACTTTCTACCATTGAAGCGCGTTTGACTTGTCCGGATATTATTAGCATAGGAATATTATCCTGCCAGGCGCATAGTACTCCCGTAAGTGCATTAGTTCCGCCCGGACCTGATGTCACACATACAACTGATAATTTATTATCCACACGCGCATACCCTTCAGCAGCAATTGCAGCAGCCTGTTCATGAAGTGTATAAGTACAATTTACATTCAAGTTATTTCCAAAAGAATCATTCATATGCATTGCTCCACCACCTACAACAGTGAACACATCTTTTATTCCATTTTGTACCAATATATCTGCTATATAATCAGAACCTTTCATTTGAATCTCCTCTTTCGTCTGCAATATTTCGTAACTCTTATTTATCTTTAATATACTTTTACATGTTCATATTGGTTTCCATTGATTATGAACGAAGCGGCAGTTCCGGATGATTTACCACATAATATACTTTTACATCTCGCTAATAAAAATATCTCAGAAATATAATCTATACCATTTTGATATAATGCCATTTCTTTATTTTCAGAATCTGCGATATAACTAATTGTAGTCTTTAGTGGTCTGCCGTTTTTGAAATATTGTGCTCTTTTTCTGTCAACACAAAGCACATTTTCTCCGAATTCTTCCTTAAAGATGCTGATAAATTCCTCATCATCTGCAACTACAAAATAATAATCACAATTCCAGTTTACTGATAATCTTTTTACATCTTTAATAATTTCATCTACTTCCGGTTGTTTTGCATATCCACTAAAATATCTGTTGTTCACCTGATGTCCTCTGCTAATGCCTCTTCTTACGGCAATTCCCATAACCTTTCTTTCTGATAAATGTAATTTATCTTCAATTTCATTTATGTGATTTAATACTGCAGTATCCAACGTAATATATTTTATGTATATTTTATACCACGTATCTATTTGTTTCTTTTGAAAATAAATGTCGTTATGAGAAGGTATTCCCCTTGGTGCATTGATTCCATTAGAAAGAACTATATTTTTACTTCCTCTGATATCCTTTAATAAAAATCCTGCAGGTTGTCTAAAAAAGTACTCCCACGCATTTTCTCTTTTTTTCTTTTCTTCTGTCTGCCATAAGTGATTAAAATAATTTTTCATGTCTATTACCGGAATCATATTTCTGTCTTCTGCTTCCTTCAGGTGTCCCAGTATACTATTAAACATAGAAAAATGACCTTCTTTATTTGATATTCTTCTAATCACATAAAAAGTCTTATCCTGATTTGCTGTTCCAAAAGAGATTTTACGTTCTCTCCATCTGATTTTCTCGATTCTTTGCCGCAGATCTTTAATCAAATTAACAGAATTCAAAAGCCTGTCAATTTTTTCCATATAGTAATATTTATTACCCATATAATCTATCCTCGCCTTTATCCTTATCACTTATAAAACATACTTAAATTTCATAAACAACATCTGCGAGTGAAATTATTGGAGTATTAACTTTTTCGCTCAGCTGACTTTTAATCTCTTCAAATGCGAATACAGCTGTTACAATGATTGCATCTGCTTCTGGTAATTCATCTTCTATATCAATTACCTTTAACTCAGTAAATGTATTGGCTGCATTTTTATCTATTGCACATACTACTTCAATATCACTTTTCTTTAATTCTTCATATAATCTGGTCCCCATTTCGCCCATTCCGTAAATCGCAATCGTTTTATAATTATTATCCTTAAAGTATTGGGACAAATTCTTATTTTCCTGCTTCAAGGCTAACCATTGATTTAATATATTATAATATGTTTTAAACTTATCAACCTTATCACTCTTTCTTTTCACTTCTTTTCCTATTACATAACTACTTGCTGATGCTCCAATGCCCATTCCTAATATTGCAGTTACTATTGCCAACGCTTTTTTCATATCCATTCTCCCTTGCATAATACTTAATTTTTCTATTTATCTAATACATGACTATTAACTTTTTCATAGCACGTACACAATTATATGTCCTGTCTGCCGGTTTTTCTGTTAGTCCTAACAACAATATTTTCAACACGTATCTGGCTGGTACTATTCGTAATAATTTGGGCCATTTCTGATCCATTTGCAACAGTTTGTCCAATAAATCGTAAAGCATATCGGCTATCATAGAGTAACTTTTTCTCTTAAGTTTACACGAAATTTCTTTTTTACTGCTATTTAGTATTTTTTCCTGCATATATCCAATAGACAAAATATCAAGATTTTTAAAACTCACTTTCTTTGTAGTAATGCTATTGTTCGTCTTACGATAGTAATATAATGGATTATTAGTCAATACAATAACAGATGCATTAATAAGTAATTGTAACTTTGCCACATTATCTTCATAAATGAGACCTCGGGGAAACTTAACATTATAAAACAATTTACGTGCAAACATCCCGCCACATACATTACCCCATTTTTTTTCAAAATATTTATTCAATGCTTCTTCTGTATTACATACTCTTTCTTTACCTTTTTGAAATGTTTTTCCTATTTCTACTTCTCTTAAAAAAGTTTGCAATTCCACATACGAAATATCTGCCTGATACCTCTCTATTGTCTGCATTAAATACGTAATCATATGTGGTGATATCAGATCATCCGCATCCACAAATGTAATATATTCCCCTTTTGCCAATTTCACACCAAGATTTCTGGAATATGCAAGCCCATGATTTTTTTGTCTATAATATTTAAAATTTTTATACCTCATATTATATTTATGACAGATTGCGTGACTATCGTCTGTAGAACCATCATCAATGCAGATCACTTCATAGTTTTGATAGTCCGATCGATAAATTGCTTTGATACTATTTTCTATGTACTTTTGTCCGTTATATACGGCCATGATAATCGATACTTTAGGTTGATTTGTCATCATTCATTAACCTTCCATTTCCCCTTATACCCATAAGAAGAATGCTTTTCCTATTTTCTCACCGAAACGTTTACGGCACATTGCAATGACCTCGTTCTTATTGTCAACATCATTTTCTTTTGCCTGTTCTGTTATCTTCTTTAAGGTCCAATAAATTTTATTAATCTCTTCTTCACTATCAATTCCGGCTTCCTCGGCAAAGACCTTATTAATTATAGCATAGTCTTCAGCGTTTAGCATATAGCCGTTTCCTTCAAATGCCACATGGCGAATATAATCTAAAACCTGGTTTCTTTTTTCTATTTGTTTTACCAATATCTTTGTTGTCTGTTGGTTTTCGGTTCTCCGCCATAAAAGTAATACTTCATCCAAATTTTTAATTTTCCCTTTTAACGAACATTCCACCCAAAACAAGTAATCTTCTGCACCGCACATATCATTACGATAAGCTATATTGTGCTTCGTAACAAAAGATTTTCTGAACATTGTTGAACCATTCACAACTGCATTATTCAGCATTAAAAATGCCTTTATGTAATTGGGATTTTGATATACAAGCCATTTCTTTTCTAAATCCTTACCTTTTTCATCTATTTCTCTATGATGTCCGCCGACTACCATGATATCTTTATGTTCATCCAAGAACTTTACTTCATGTTCTAATCGATACGGCATAGCAATGTCATCATCATCCAACAAAGCTATATATTCTGCTTTCGACAATTCAATTCCTTTATTTCTGGTACCCGCAATTCCAATATTTCTGGTGTTATCTATCACGCGTATTCTTTTATCTTTATATTTTTCTACTATTTGCCTGCTATTATCTGTAGATGCATCATTTACGATGACTAATTCAAAATCCTGATATGTTTGTTCTAATATACTCTCAATTGCTTTACTCACATATTTTTCAGCATTATATAATGGCATTACTATGGATACTTTACTCATCTATTCCTTACCCCGTAATTTTTTTGTTCTTATGTCCCTAAAATGGTTTCTAAATATGCAATATAGTCTTCTATATTACATTTTTTGCGAATCGTTTCGCGTGCTTTTTCTCCTAATTCACTAATAGAATTTCTGTTTTCATCAAGAAATCCAATATCCTCTGCCATCCTGCTTATGTCGTGTTGTGAAC
>JAEWWQ010000448.1 GCA_023458855.1 Bacillota bacterium | reverse complement strand
ATATGATGGCTTACAGGATATGTATGAAAAGTATGGAGATGATTTTATTATACTTGATTTCCCATGTAATCAGTTTGGAAATCAGGCGCCTGGGAGCAATGAAGAAATTGCAACTTTCTGCGACGCCAAATTTGGAATTACATTTCCTATCTTTTCTAAAGTGGAAGTAAATGGAGAAAACGCATCATTGCTTTTCCAATACTTGAGAAAGCAAAAAGGATTTGCGGGCTTTGATGAGGAACATCCATTGACTGCTGTGTTAGAAAGCATGTTAGAAAGAGAACATCCGGATTATACAAAAGAAGATGATATCAAATGGAATTTTACAAAATTTCTGATAGACAGGGAAGGAAATGTAATCGAAAGATTTGAACCAACTGCGGATCTGTCTTATGTCGAAGAAAGAGTGAAAGAGTTTATTGCAAAATAATTGAAAAGACTGCAGCCAGCTTGAAAAGGGTTGTGGTCTTTTTCGGAGTAAGTAAAATGATACAATAGCTAATGTGTCTTCAAGAATTAAATATAAGAAAGCTGGTAGATTAATGTATAGATATTTTTAATATTGGGGAAAATCATGAAAAGGATGGTGGACTGAATGAAAAAAATATCTTTAGTACTAGTGCTTACTTTAATAATGGGTCTGGTTTGGGCTTGCAATAAGACGGATTATAATAATGGAAGTAATTTGGAAAAGACTACGGAAGGAACTACCCAGAAGACGACAGAGGAAACGACAGAGAGGGTTGCGAAAGAGACTACGGAAACAGAGGCTTACGTTCTGGCAGATTATTATCCATTTTTAGATAACGTTATGTATACATATCAGGGAGAAGGAAATGAATATGCTTCTTTTAATATGAGTGCTGATGTTTTCGATGAGACGAGGACGCAGACAAGGACCAATAATGGAGGAACAGAGAAAGTAGATGTCATCGAGGTGAACAATGGCCAGATAACCCGAATTTTTTCAAGGGACGAGTGCTATTACAGGGAGAATTTTTTGTCAAAAGAGTCGGAGACGACAGATGTGCTTTTGATGGAGCCATTGGTCAAAGGTACTGAATGGACTGCGTCAGATGGGAGCAGACGCTATATCTCAGGAATAGATGTGGAAGTCGTTACCCCGGCAGGTACCTTCAATACGATAGAAGTAATAACTGAAAGAGCGGGTGATAAGAATAGGGACTATTATGCGCCGCGAATCGGCCTTGTTAAGACGGTGTGGGAATCACAGGAAGGATATGCGGTGTCTTCGACTTTAAGCCGGATAACAAAGAACCAACCGTTGGTACAGCGCATAAGATTTTTCTATCCAAATGGAAATGTGGACGGACTATATTATATTGACAGAGACGTAACCTACCATACAAATGACATAACAATGACTGTGCTTCAGAACGCTTTCAAAGACCTTCCGGAAGGAAATATAGCAAGAGTACTCACCGAAAATGCAAAAATCAACAACCTTTATCTGAACGGGGATGGCATACTGTATGTTGATTTTTCAAAAGAACTTGTAAGTGAAATGAATGCGGGTGCGGGCTATGAATCTCTGATACTTGCCAGCATAACGAATACACTTGGAAGCTATTATGGTGTAGAAAAAGTATCTATTACTGTAGAGGGAAGCCCATATTCATCAGGTCATATCGAAATGGATAAGGGGGATGCATTTATTGTAGCAGTAGAAGATGCGTTGCCTCTTCAATAATGAAAAAACGAAACAATCGAATATTATTGCATTTCTACCATGCTTAAGGCATGTCTTGTACCGGTAGCCGAAGAAATTTTTTCAAAATCTCCCCTTAATAATTTCAAAGCAAATTTTTCATTTTGAATTTCCTGTTCCGTACGGATTCCAATTCTTCGAAGTATCGGAAGAGGTGGACACCATCCTTGTATAGCGTGCTGAAGAAGAAAAAAACTGATAAGACCAGTTATGAGGAAGCCACGATTTTTATTTATGATAAAACAGGAGATGGAACTTACTAAGATAATCGATGCAGCATTTGACTCCAGAATCCTTTCTATATCCCACTCATAATCCAGTTCTTTTATTCTGTTTGATAACTTGTTCTCATCATATCGCTGATCATTTATGTTGCTGATCGTTTTTTCCCGAATGCGCAAATTAATAAGATTATTTGTATTATGGGAAACTTTTTTTGAAGTTGAAGGGGGCAGATTTATAATCATAATATAATCATCCTTTTTCTTATAATTCATGACAAGTGAATCGGCTTGCCGATTCATCTTGTTTTTGATAATATTATAATACCCGATATCTAATTTTTTATTTAGGATTAGAGTTAATTTATATATAAACTAAAAGATAATAAAGAAAAAACAAATTTTATTCTTATTGAAATAAATTTCCCGGCACAAAATGGTTTTGGTGGAAATAATAAAAAAATAGCTACAAACGCCGTAAAATCAACGTTTATAGCCATTTTCAAACAAGCTAGCAACGGGAATCGAACCCGTGACCTCAACACTACCAATGTTGCGCGCTACCATCTGTGCCATGCCAGCTTACGTGACAGACATAATACAGTCACCGAAAAATATTGTAGCAAGGAATAAGGTGTTTGTCAATCATTTAAAGGAACTGAAATAAAAAAGTTGTGGCAAGGAAAACAATTTGCTAGAATAAGAAGAAAAGGAAGCAAAAAAGTATCGGGTAGGGAGGTATTAAAATGAAAGCATTGTTTATCGGGGGAACGGGAACTATCAGTATGGCAATTACGAAGGCTTTTGTAGAACAGGGAAATGAACTGTATCTATTAAATCGGGGAAATCGGAGCACTGCAATCCCGGAAGGGGCACATGCCCTGATTTGTGATATCAATAAAGAAGAAAAAGTACAGGAACTGATAGCAGATAAAGAATTTGATGTAGTGGCTGATTTTATTGCTTTTACACCGGAACAGGTAGAGCGGGATTATCATTTATTTAACGGAAAAACAAAGCAATACATTTTTATCAGTTCAGCTTCCGCATACCAGAAACCGTTATCAGATTACCGCATTACAGAGGGAACACCACTTTCGAATCCGCATTGGGAATATTCAAGAAATAAGATTGCTTGTGAAAACTTCTTGATGGATAAATATAGAGAAGAAGGATTCCCAATTACAATTGTCAGACCAAGCCATACATATGATGAACGTACGATTCCATTAGGTCTGCATGGCGATAATGGAAGTTTTCAGAATATAAAGAGAATGTTGGAAGGAAAGAAGGTTATTATCCATGGAGATGGGACCTCATTGTGGACGGTAACTCATAACAGTGACTTTGCGAAAGGATTTATTGGACTGATGGGCAATATTCATGCCCTTGGTGAAGCAGTGCAGATTACGAGCGATGAGAGCCTGACCTGGAATCAAATCTATCAAACGGTAGCAGATGCATTGCAGGTCCCGCTTCGTGCGATCCATGTGTCATCAGAATTCTTGGCAGCATCCAGTCATTATGACGTAGAGGGTGGATTGATTGGAGATAAGGCCAATACAGTTGTATTTGATAATGCAAAACTAAAAAGATTAGTACCTGATTTTGTGGCAACGAAGCGATTTGACCAGGGTGCCAGAGAAAGCATCGCCTATATCATGACGCATCCGGAGTGCCGGAAGGAAGATCCGGAGTTTGATGCATGGTGCGATTATGTTATCGGAGCACTGGAGTCTGCGCAGAAATCAGTATTACAGATACTGTCCTAATGTGAAGGCAGGAGATAAAATGCAGGAAGATATATTATTAAAAAACAGGTTGCGTGATCTGGCGAACAGGGCATATGAGCATAATCAATATACCTTTACGGGATTTTTGAACGCAATGGAACTATCGACACTGGCAATGTATGCCAAAGAATTTTCTTATGTACCCTATGCTCTTTCCGGGGGATATGAAGGCAGTGAACGGCAGGTAGTACGATTTGGCTCTGAAAAGATGCTTGGATATGAGATGGAATTTCCGATTTGCTGTGTTCTTGCGGAACCATTGATTAAGAAGTTCGCGGATGAATTTTCACACAGGGATTTTTTGGGAGCCTTGATGAATCTCGGAATTGAACGCAATACAATAGGGGATATCGTAGTACAGAAACAGTCTGCATATATTTTCTGTCTTGAGAAGATGGCTCCATTTATCATGGATAATTTAGACAAAGTCAGACATACACATATGAAGTGCAGCATCGTACAGAAGCTTCCGGAAGAAGTGTTTCACGCTTTCACCGAACTGGAGGCAGTCGTGGCATCGGAGCGGATCGATGCGGTATTGTCTAAGGTGCTTCATATGTCCAGAAGTCAGAGTATGCAGTTATTTCAAGAGAAAAAGGTATTTGTGAATGCAAAACTTTGTGAGAACAATACCTACGGTTTAAAAAAAGAGGATATAATTGCAGTCCGTGGATTTGGAAAGATGGTGTATGAAGGCATTGCCTATGAAACAAAAAAAGAAAAGCTGTGTATCCGTTTAAAAAAATATTAATTGATACACAGCATAAAATCTTAGAAGTAGCTGCTGTAAAGAGAACCGGAAGAGGAAGAACCTGTTAAGTTTCCTGTAATATCGTAGGTACTGTTTGCAGTACTTGCATAGTAATTAATTTGTGAGGCTTTGGCGGAGATACTATAGGCATAAGAACTATTTCCGTTAAAAAGCGATTTAATACTTGATACATTGGAAGCTTTAAAGGCATCCTCATCAATGGATAATTTATTGTCCGAACCAACTGTAATTCCAACCGCAGATAATAAGTTAGAATATGCTTTTGTAGTATTTGTCATAGTTAACGTTTGACTTAATACATTTTTGTTTGAAGAATTACTTCCGGAATCCAGCATGGAATTGTAATCGTCTACAAAAGACCTGACTCCCTTATAGATAGCATCGATATCATAATCATAAGTGGTCGATGTAGTACCATCGGAGTTTGTTGTAGTAATATTCTTTTTATTAAAAAGGGAATCTGTCCCTGTTTTGATCAGTTTATCAGCAGAATCTTTTAAAGAATCGGAATCAGTCTGTACGGTAGCAAGTGTAGAAGCCGAATCTTCGGAAGAACCTGACGAGGAGGAACTCCCGGATGCACTATTCTTAGCGTAATATGCTTTCAATAACTGGTAATAACTTCCGTTCTTAATACTGGCATAATCGGATAAGTCAATTGAAGAAAGAGAAGTATTGGAGGTACTTGATGAAGTCGAAGAAGATAGACTGGAAAATAGTGTGGAATAGTCTAAATTTAGATTAATACTCATGATATCACTCCTTTGATTGTGGCGGCATCCTGCCAATGGTTCAATAGAATAGTTTACTTTAATATAATAAATATCGGCATACAACGCAAGAATGTTTATATGCCGATATTTATATTTTTAGCTGTTTTTAGAAATTATTGAACTGGTGTAGTCGTAGTATCCGTATTTTCCTGCGGAACCGTTGTAGTAGCTGCTGCAGCTGCTGCGGCAGCAGCATTTGCAGCCTGCCTCTGCTGTAATTCCAGGGCCTGCTGCTGAATAATGGCATCAGCGTTCGGTTGCTGGAAGAATGCGTCATTATGAGGACACATCTGTGTGGAATCAGTTTCCGTGTCAGGAGTAGTCGCAGTAGTAGAGCCGGATAATGCTGCATCCAGAGAAGGTGTTAATTCTAAAGCCTGAGATACTTTGAATGGACATTTATCGCTGGCAGGAAGTCCGCTGTAGAGACAAACCATACCTTGATAATGGACATCACAACTTTCTGTAGGAACGGTACCGTCGGCAAAGTATTCCGTCTTTAAATCAGCATCACATAAACCGGCAATTGGTAATTTACCTGATTTTGCACATACGGTTGCCTGTACGATTCCGCTTGGTACTGTAAATGATTTATTCGGTAAGTCAGCATGAATCTGGGACATTACATTCTTCCACATTGTTTTTGCAAGATTTTTTTCAGTTCCGGAAAGATTTGCATTGTTATCATATCCGGCCCATGTTGTAGCAGTATAATAAGGTGTATATCCGCTGAACCATACATCTTTGTAATCTGAGGTAGTACCTGTCTTGCCGGCAATAGCCATACCACCAAAATTAACACTTGCACCGGTTCCTTTAGTAACAACATCGACCATAGCGTCTGTTAATAAAAAGGCAGTTGTTTCCTTGATGACCTGATGTGATTCCGGCTGTGTGTTATCTATCAATACATTGCCATCGTGGTCCACAATCTTAGTATAGAGAGTAGGTTTGATATAAGTTCCGCTGTTTGCAATTGTAGCATATGCGGCATTTAACTCCATATTGGTAACACCGTCAGTGATACCGCCAAGTGCCAGAGGCTGACCAATATCAGAGACAACGCGTCCATCAGATTCTGTACGCCTTGCGACCAATGTTGAAAAGCCAAAATTTTCAAGATAATCAAAACCTAATTGTGGCGTAATAGTAGTTAAAGTCTTTACAGCAATGATATTAAGCGACTGTTCAATACCATAGCGGAGAGAACAGATTCCCTTGTAACCGCTGCTGTACCAGTTGGAAACAGGGCGCCCGTTTTCATAGTTGTAGGGAGCGTCTGTAAATACAGTAGCAAGTGTTAATCCTGCGCTGTCCAGTGCAGGCGCATAAGTAGATACAACTTTAAAACAGGATCCGGGTTGTCTGGTCGTGTTGGTAGCACGGTTCAATGTGCGGCTTCCTTCTTTGGTACCACGTCCACCCACCATAGCAACAATATGTCCCGTGCTTTGATCTTCAATGGTAAGGGATACTTGTGGCTGAGGAGTGAGAGTTACTGTCTCTGCGAGTACTTCATCGCCGTCTTCCATCACAGATGATTTATAAGTTTCAATAGCAGCATCGGCTTCTTCTCGGGAAGAATAAAGCATATTGAATTTGGAGTTCTGCTGCTGATAATAGGCCTTAAACATCTCAGAGCTGAAATTTTCAGTTTCCCCATTTGATTTTTCGATGCTTAGAGAATAATTCAAATACCATTTTGTATTTTCCGGGTAGTTGGACTCATCGTTATAAACAGTATCGCAAATGGCCTGGATAGAAGGATCCTGTGTCGTATAAATACTAAGCCCGCCGCTGTATAAAGCCGTGTAGGCCTGCGTTTCGTTATATCCCTTGATATTAATGAGATCCTGTAAAACCTGTTCTGTCAATTCATCAATAAAGTATGTATATACAGAATCGGTCTCCGTCTCGGTATTTACAGTCTGAATCCTGTCATATACGTCATCATTGATGGCTTCGTCATATTCATCCTGCGTGATATATCCTAACTCCAGCATATTATTGAGCGTTTTTTTTCGGCGTTCTGCATTATAGTCAGGATGCGTAATCGGGTTATATTTGGAAGGGTTCTGTGTGATACTTGCGATAACAGCACACTCTGACAAATTAAGTTCATAAACAGGTTTATTGAAATAACGAAGAGAAGCTGCCTGTACGCCAAGTGTATTTTGACCAAGATTAATAGTATTCATATAATTTTCAAGAATCGTATCTTTATCCATCACTTTTTCGAGTTCAAGGGCAAGATATTGTTCCTGAATCTTTCGCTTTGCCTTTTCCATAAAAGAGTTTTCATTGACCCAGCCTTTGAAAACATTGTTCTTTAATAACTGTTGGGTTATTGTACTGGCGCCCTGTGAAAAGTCCTTATTCTTAATACCGATAACGGCAGCACGGAGGATACCCTGAATATCAATACCGTTATGCTCATAAAAACGTTCATCTTCAATTGCAACAAAAGCATGTGCAAGATCTTCCGGAATCTTATCCATGGAAACCGGAATACGATTGGAATCGGAAGATACTAATTTGGCTGTTTCGTGTCCCTCACAGTCGTAAACGAAAGTAGAGAAACCAGATGGGGATACATCAATATTGGAGATGTCAGGTGCTGAACTAATGATGCCTTTGAATACACCAATGCCTGCACAGATACCAATAACTCCAACAGATAACAAAACAACGAGAAGCGCTTTTAAAAGCGTTACCGTAAACATTTTCTTCATTTTTATTGATTTTGAATTGAGTGCCTGTTGTTTCCTGCGCACTCCTTTTTTTCCATAATTCATTGAAAAACCTCCTTAATCCTCTGCATGACACAAAGGTAAAT
>JAEWWQ010000447.1 GCA_023458855.1 Bacillota bacterium | reverse complement strand
TGTCATTGCTGGTGGAATTATTTTCTTTGCCACGTCGATATTGACATATGCCTTACCAAATCTGAATACGAACATAGCATTGATTCTTTTCCTGATTGCGTACTTTATTGTCGGCGGTGATGTTGTAAAGAAAGCGGTGCAGAATATCGGTCATGGTCAGATATTTGATGAAAACTTTTTAATGACGATTGCAACGGTAGGTGCTTTTTTGGTAGGAGAATACCCGGAAGGGGTAGCTGTTATGCTGTTCTATCAGGTGGGAGAGTTATTTCAGTCCTATGCCGTCAATAAATCCAGAAAATCGATTTCACAGTTAATGGATATCAGGCCGGACTATGCGAATGTCTATCGCAATGGTGAAGTAACGGAAGTAGATCCGGCAGAAGTCTCAGTGGGTGATATTATCTTGATCAAGCCCGGCGAACGTGTTCCGTTGGACGGAGTGGTAAGAAAGGGAACGACGTCTCTAGATACGATGGCTTTGACAGGAGAAAGTATTCCAAGAGATGTTATGTCAGGTGAAGAAGTCATCAGTGGATGTGTAAACATAACGGGTGTTATAGATGTTGAAGTGACGAAAGAATTTGGAGATTCTACGGTAGTAAAGATATTGGAGCTGGTCGAACATGCGACCAGTAAGAAGTCTGAATCAGAGAATTTTATCAGTAAATTTGCGAGATACTATACACCAATCGTTGTAATATGTGCAGCTTTACTTGCAATGGTTCCACCGATTTTACTTGGAGGAAGCTTTGGAACATGGGTTTATCGGGCATTGACTTTTCTGGTAATCTCATGTCCTTGTGCTCTGGTAATATCAATTCCTCTAAGTTTCTTTGGCGGAATAGGCGGAGCCGGAAAAACAGGTGTATTGATTAAAGGCAGTAATTATCTGGAAGCCTTATCGGAGGCTGCGATTGTAGTTATGGATAAGACAGGGACTTTGACGAAGGGTAATTTTAAAGTAAATGAGGTTCATGCAGTTAGAATAAGCAGAGAGGAATTGCTGGAAGTAACTGCTTATGCGGAACACTATTCTAATCATCCGATTTCCAAATCATTGAAAGAGGCATATGGAAAAGAGATAGATAGCAGTAGAATCAGAGATATTGAAGAAATTGCAGGGCATGGGGTACATGCATTTGTGGATGAACGTGAGATTTTTGTCGGAAATACGAAATTGATGGTGCAGCAAGGAATTGCGTATCAAGAGAGTCCAGCAGTTGGAACTGTGATACATATAGCAGAAAAGGGTGGTTATCTTGGATATATTACCATTATAGATGAAGTGAAAGAAGATTCCCCAAAAGCGATTGCAGAGCTTCAGAAAGCCGGCGTTCGAAAAATAGTTATGCTGACCGGTGACCGACAGGAAACAGCAGACGATGTTGCGCAAAAGTTAGGAATTACAGAAGTCTTTGCCGAATTACTGCCAGGCGATAAAGTAGATCGAATGGAAGAATTACTGGATTGCAGATCCGATAAAGAAAAACTGATTTTTGTGGGGGATGGTATGAATGATGCACCAGTACTGGCAAGAGCAGACATTGGAATTGCAATGGGCGGTCTGGGTTCTGATGCTGCGATTGAGGCTGCCGATATTGTAATTATGACAGATGAGCCCTCAAAAATAGCTACGGCAATGAAAATTTCAAAGAAAACACTTGTTATTGTAAAACAAAATATCGTATTTGCAATCGGTGTTAAGGTATTGGTGTTGCTGCTTGCGGCATTTGGAATCGCTTCTATGTGGGCGGCGGTATTTGCTGATGTAGGGGTAGCTGTCATAGCCATCCTCAATGCAATGCGTGCAATGAATATTAAAAACCTATAATCAAACAGAAATACTGGAATTAAATTTTGAAATACATTGGGCACAAGTGATGACACTTGTGCCCTTTTTGCAAACATGATAGTATAAAATGATACCAGGATCAAAAGGTCATGTGTTTCATGCCTGCATGAAACACATGACAAAGTAGCCAAAATAGGGCGTATTTCGAATGTTTTTAGGATTGTGAGAGCACAAAGTGCGTAACAATCCGTAGGTATCAAGGAGGGCAAAATACTTTTTGATCCCGATGTCATAACATAATAATATGGTACGGAAAGACGGTGATAAAATGCAGGGAGAATCACTTACAATTGAATTGACAGATGCCGATATTCATAAGCTGCTGCAAAGATATCATTTCATGGAGTCGGATTATAAAAGTGTAATACATCTGTACTATGCGCTTTTTCCGCTTGTGAAAGCAGAAGTGTTCATTGAGTATAATCCAGGATATGAGTTTATAGAATATAATCATTATGTCGTAATTGCAGTAACATTGGGAGAATATGTGGATCGTCTGATAACGCTTTATTCTGAGGCGGAGAAGGTATCGCAGGCATATATGATTGATTGTATTGCTCTGGAACTATTAATGCGTGCATATCGGAAGGCAGTACAGGAAGTCCATGTGAAAACGGGATTATGGGTGCAGCGGATGGAATTTTTGGGGGATAAGTATCCGATAAATAAGACTTTAGAGATTTTGCAACATATGCAGCAGACACACATTACATGTAATGCGGCATTTATGATGTCACCACAAAAAAGTACTGTATTTGTAGCGGAATTGACAGAGAAACCTAAGGATATAGATAAGTCCTGTACTTTGTGTCAGGATTGCAAACGTATATCGTGTCCAAACCGGATAGAAATAAAGGAAAACAGAAATTATGGATACCAAAGAATATTTGGTAAAAAGGAGAATATGTGAAAATGAATACAAAGACAAGAGTGATTCTGAAAAAAGGAGAGGGAAGGACACTAAAAGCGGGTGGCATGTGGGTTTTTGACAATGAAATCGATAAAATAGAAGGTGATTTTGTAAATGGAGATATAATATCGGTAGAGGATTTTGACGGCTATTTTATGGGATATGGATTCATAAATACAGATTCAAAGATTACAGTACGTATTATGGCAAGGCAGAAGGAGCATATCGTAGACGAGGCATTTATTGAACAAAGAGTCAGAGATGCCTGGGAATACCGCAAAGAGACAGTAGATACTTCAAGCTGCCGCTTAGTATTTGGCGAAGCGGATTTTCTGCCAGGCATTGTGATCGATAAATTTTCTGATATTCTTGTGGTAGAGTCATTAGCCCTGGGTATCGACAGATTTAAGATACTGATAGTGGATACGTTTAAAAAGGTGCTGCGGGAAGATGGAATAGAAATCCGTGGTGTTTATGAGAGAAGTGACGCGAAGGTCCGTTTGCAGGAAGGGATGGAACGTTACAAGGGGTTCCTGGGAGCTCCATTCGATACGAAAGTAGAAATTGTAGAGAATGGGGTACATTATATGGTAGATGTGCAAGAGGGCCAGAAAACCGGATTTTTTCTGGATCAGAAATATAATCGTGCAGCAGTAGGCAGACTATGCAGTGGAAAGAAAGTATTGGATTGTTTCACACATACAGGCTCTTTTGCATTGAATGCGGGTATTAATGGTGCGGTTTCGGTGTTAGGAGCAGATGCTTCGGAATTGGGCATTCGCCAGGCCCGGGAGAATGCGAAGTTGAATGGATTGGAAGAAACAGTTCAATTTACCTGTGCAGATGTATTTGAACTATTACCGGAATTGGAGCAGAGGGGAGAAAAATATGATGTGGTCATATT